>JBBDNB010000006.1 GCA_040877935.1 Chitinophagales bacterium | reverse complement strand
AGGGTAAAGCTAAGACGACTTTATCCGTCAACTTAAGATTAACATAACACTAGTACAATATATTAAACAGCTATAGTGTTGAATTCAGCGATTATTTTAATGCTTATTCCATTAATTTTACCTTTGCAAAATTATTTTACCTTAAAACAATTTTAAGCAGGGACAATTATTTATAAAGCAATTGTGCCGACAAAAAAGAAATACATTCATGTCTATACCCAGCGATTTAGCATTATTCCAATCTATAGTTGAAAAATTATTAAAAGAAGAAAAAGAGAATCCGGTAGCGCCCTACAATGATGTAGCGCATTTGCAAAAAACACTTGACCTCTGCCCTGAAAAGGAAGCGATGAGTGAATCTGACTTTGCCACTGCCCTTGAAAAACTTGTCCTTAACACACCTAGAACAGGTAGCCAAGGCTTTTTCAATCAGCTTTTTGGCGGCAGGAAAAGCAAAGCCGTACTGGGAGATTTACTGGCTGTTGTGCTTAACAACAGCATGTACACCTACAAAGTCGGTGGCCCTCAGATTATTGTTGAGAAAGAAATCATCAGGCGAATAAGTGAGTTGGCCGGATATGGAAATGAAAGTGGAGGAACTTTCGCCCCCGGTGGTTCCATGAGCAATATGATGGCCATGCTCATGGCGCGTGATTCGGCAGATTCCAATGCCTCCAACAAAGGAGTACACCAGAAATTGATTGCATACACTTCTTCAGAATCGCATTATTCCATTCCTAAAAATGCTGCTTTTACGGGCATAGGCAGAGACAATGTGCGCTATATTGAAGCAGATAAATTTGGAAGAATGAATCCAGAGGTGCTTGCCACAGCTATTCAAGAGGATATTGATGCCGGGAATAAACCTTTTTTCATCAATGCCACAGCCGGCACAACAGTGCTGGGTGCTTTTGATCCTATTCAGGAAATTTCTGCCATCAGTAAAAAACACAAAGTCTGGCTGCATGTTGACGGAGCATTTGGTGCTGCGGTATTGTTCAGTGAAAAATACAAGCATTTGATCAGTGGAATTGAACACAGTGATTCTTTTAGCCTGAATGCCCATAAAATGCTTGGAACACCGCTTTCCTGTTCAATGATTTTTACAAAAGACAAGAAAAAATTGTATTCCTCATTTTCCAATAAGGCCAGTTATTTGTACCAGACCGGAGATGATGATTACAATCCAGGAAAAACCTCATTGCAATGTGGAAGAAGAAATGATGCGCTGAAATTCTGGACACTGTGGAAAGCACTTGGTGATGAAGGACTTGAGGAAATAGTCGAGAAGGAGTTTGAGCTCGCTGATTATGCCCGGGATTATGTTCGCTCCAATAGTGATTATACCCTTTACAGTTTTGACAATTCGATTGCTGTGTGTTTTAACTACAAGGATTATGATCCGGATAAATTGTGTGAATTGCTATATGAAAATGCGGAGCTGATGGTGGGCTATGGCATTTTCAAAGGAGAAAAGTTTATAAGGCTGGTGTTTGTAAATTCTGAGAATTCAAAAGAAGACATCAGAAATTTCTTTATCAAGCTTGAAGCATTTACCGAAAAAAACGAAGTGTTGTTGAATGATAAAAGTACGGTTGGATAAATTCAATAAATATTTCAAGCAGATAAAAACTTGTTGTTGCAGGGGTGCATTATCGTGCGCCCCTGTTTTAGTTTTGCTCAACACCTATAAAATAAAATTATGATCACAAAGATCATTGTACTCGGCCTGTATTTTGCTGTATTGTTTATAATTGGCCTGGTTGCCAGCAAGCGAATCAAAGGGCTCAGTGATTTTTATGTAGGAGGTAAAAACCTCGGATATTGGGTAGTTGCATTTTCTGCCCGTGCAACTGGCGAATCTGGCTGGCTGCTGCTGGGCTTAACGGGCATGGGAGCTGTAGCAGGTATTTCTGCCTATTGGGTGGTGTTGGGTGAATTGCTGGGGGTGGCTATTTCCTGGTTTTTTATGGCCAAGCCCTTTAAGCGCCTCACAGACGAGTATGATTCAGTTACTGTTCCCGATTATTTAAAAAGCCGTTTTAAGAGCACCACACATACCCTTAGAATTATTGCTGCCAGTGCATTGGCAATATTTGTCGTGATTTTTGTGAGTGCACAAATCGACACTACTGGAAAAGCTTTTGAGGCTATGCTGGGTATGAATTATTACAGCGGTGCGTTGTTGGGCTTTTTTATTGTGCTGGCCTACATTTTTACCGGTGGTTTTGTGGCTGTTGCCTGGTCCGATCTGTTCCAGGGGGTAATGATGTTTTTCGGACTTTTGGCCTTGCCGATAGTCGGGTGGTGGACACTTGACAACAGTGCAGAGCTCTTTACGGGACTGAAAAATATTGACCCTGCTCTGGTCAATATTTGGGGCGGAAATCCCGATCCCTGGATGAATGCGGCCACTATACTTGGTTTTTCCATGATCGGGCTGGGCTTTCTGGGTTCTCCACAGGTTTATGTGAGGTTTATTTCCGTAAAAAATGAAGCCGAGATCAACAAGGGGCGCTGGGTGGCCATTGCTTTTACTTTATTGACTGATGCTGCAGCTGTGACCATTGGTTTGCTGGGCAGGTATTTATTTACCGAAGCCGGCCAGGATCCTGAGGCTATACTTGGTACAAAAGGAGAGGAAGTGTTGATTGTTTTGGCCGACAATTTAATGCCGCTGTTCATTTTCGCCATGTACATTGCCATAGTGCTTTCTGCAATTATGTCCACTATTGATTCTTTGCTGGTAGTGGCTTCCAGTGCCGTTACACGCGATTTTTATCAGCAGATATGGCATCCTGAAATTCCCGATAACAAATTGGAAAATGTGTCACGTTTTGTAACTGTTGTTATGGCATTTGCCGCATTGGGTATTGCGCTGTTGGTAGCTGTACTTACACCAGACAGGAGTGTGTTTTGGTTTATCATTTTTGGTTGGTCGGGTATTGCCGCCACTTTTTGTCCGGTAATTATTTTGTCGCTTTTTTGGAAAGGGTACTCAGAACAAGGAGCTATAGCTTCAATGATTACCGGATTTTTGAGCGTGCCATTGTTCAAATTTGTAATTCAGAATATTGAGGGCATTGGCCCCTATTTTGTAGAACTGGATGTGCTGGCACCTTCCTTTGCGCTTTCTATGTTGGCTGGCTGGATATTTTCAAAAATTTATCCGGTGAAAAATCCTGAATTGGTCAAACTTTAAAGCGAATTACTTAGGTTCGTTAAAAAAATTATTTGTGAAGAACATCGCAATATTTGCATCGGGAAGTGGCTCAAATGCTGAGAAGATTATGGAATATTTCCAAAATTCGCAGCAGGTAAAAGTGGCCTTGGTAGTGAGCAATAATCAAAATGCCTTTGTGTTGGAGCGCGCAAAAAAGTATCGAGTTCCTACTATGCTTTTGCCCAAAAATTGGAAATCAGATGCTGAAAATATCAGCAAAAATTTAAAAGAAAAAGGCATTGACCTAATTGTATTGGCTGGATTTATGCAGTTGATTCCCTCAGAATTAATTTCAGCATTCCCCAATAAAATCATCAATATCCATCCTGCACTATTGCCAAAATATGGCGGCAAGGGCATGTACGGCATGCATGTGCACAGGGCAGTAAAATCAGCCGGAGATTCAGAAAGCGGCATCAGCATTCATTTTGTGAATGAAAAATACGATGAGGGCGAAATTATTCTTCAGAAAAAATGCAGTATTTCTGATGAAGACACACCTGAAAGCATTCAGCAAAAAGTGCAGAAACTCGAGCACGAATATTTTGTAAAGGCCATTGAGAAAGTGTTGGGGTAATTTTTAGGAGACTTAAGTACCCAACTAAAATAAGTAACTTCAGGATTTGTTAGTGCTTGCATTGGTAGGAGGTTTTGGAAGAAAAGTCCTTAGTCGCTAAGCGCGGCTTTGGGGTTTAATGTAAATCAGTTATGAGGTATTTTTTAGAAAAATTCTATAAAGCAAAATACAGTGGTGATAGGAATTAAAACATACGGTATTTTCCTTTTTCTCTTTCTACTTAGCTGTGCTAGTCAGCAGGAGGAAACCACTTTTTGGAAATACAGCAAGCCGGAAGAGGAAAAGAAACCGTCAACAAAGCCAAGTATGGCGTTTGGTGACATTGAAAAAACAATGGACATAAAACCAACTAAGGATAGTACAGTTATTGGAACTTGGAAGACTCACATGCGAACAACCTCTCTTATAAGCAGGAATAATGAATTTTTCTTCTATGATTACCGCTATAACTCCATTGAAGATACCGTATTAAGTGTTTCAAAATCGGAATGCTTATTGATTTTGACAAATCGTAAAGAAAAAAGTACACTTAATAAGATATGCTACGGTGATACCAGTGCATTCTATTATGCTATCTCGGATAAGGATAGTTCATTGATGTTGTTTTTCGTGAGAAATGACAGTTTAAATATTATCTATAAAAAAATCAGCCACCCTTTACAACCGATGAGGGAAAAACAAGCCAAATATCAACTCTATAAAGAAAGAGATACACTTATTGTAGGCTGGTATCAGGGAGAAGATGGCTTTATAAATAAGCGCCTGATAAAAGCTAAGGATGGAACCCTTTACATGATGGATTTCAGCGGCTATGGTTATGAAGTGAACAAATGTTTTACATCTCCTCACCCCAAAGGCACCCGGCTTGATTATAAGCCCTGGAATATACTTTCTAAAATCCTTTGGCCCTTTTTAGAACCCTATGATGTATTAAGCATTGATTCATCTAAGCTATACAGCTACGTAATCTTAGATGGCGAAGAACAGGTTACGGTATTTGAAAGAGTAGAAAGGAAAAAATATGACAATTGGATAGACGAACATCTCTTTGGTCAGGAAGGTAATGGAGAGCCCTGGAGGTAATTGATGAATGAAAATTATTCCACGTGCTAAAAGCTCTCGACAGCAAGGCGCAGTTAGGTGGTATTGCTATTTTAACCACCATGCAAAGCATGGCGGGAACCGGGGGGAGTATTAATTATCAATAATAGATAAGAGGCCATCGAAACGAAAGCGCGATTCCTACAGCTAAAAGAAATAAGGATCTGATAAAGACTGGACCAAATAAAGTGAAAAATATTTCTTTTTTCTTTCTTCCGCGAAATAAATAATAGATAACTGTAAGCAGTGAACCAAAGATTAAGACGTTAAAAGAACTCTTTACTATAAAATCAGAATAGTACCAGTAGAGCATTCTATAAATAAGACCTGATACAATCAATGAAGCGAAAATATAGAATATTGAGATTATGATGGATAGTCCCTTGCTTTTGTTCCAGTATTTGAAACTGCTGAAAATTCTTTTGAAGTAGATGATCCAAATGGAAAAGCCTAATACAAAAAATAACTGATTCAGATAAGGAATTCTTAAAACAGTGAATTTTAAGAAGATTGAGCAACAAAACAGAACCCAAAGTATAAGTTCCAGGAATTGCCATCGGTCGATAGTTTTCATCTATTTCAGAAGATTTTGAGTTCCACCCCACTCGCACTCATTTGCCGTTTGGCTTTTGACAAGTGCGGGTCAATCCAATCTGATATTTTATATTTTTCAGACATTCGACTAAAATAAGAAACTTCTGGGGTTGTTTGGTAGGCACCCACAGTCGGCACGCCTGTTTGACTGGTGCAGCTGGGCACGCATTCGCTGGGCTTCAAGCTAGGCTGCAAAATGCGCGCCAGTTATGGGCTGTAAAATCAGCAGGAGATAAGGAAAGCGGCATCAGCATTCATTTTGTGAATGAAAAATACGATGAGGGCGAAATTATTCTTCAGAAAAAATGCAGTATTTCTGATGAAGACACACCTGAAAGCATTCAGCAAAAAGTGCAGAAACTCGAGCACGAATATTTTGTAGAGGCTATTGAGACTATTTTGAAATAATTTTTGTTGAAAAGACAGTAGCAGTTATATTGCAAATAATTCGATTGCTCAATTAATATTAACTTTGTAAAAGATAAACAGTTATAACATGAATGCAATCAATGAAATAAATGCACCCACCAATTGGGAATTTACTTCCCATAAGGAAAAGTTATTTTCCAGCGACCATGTAATTGATGCATATTTGAAAGGCAAGAATGAAAGTCTTGAAGAGGCTCAAAAGCTTGTGCTGGAAAAGCTTGTGAAAAACATCAATAAAGCCGGTAAGCATACCAAGCAAGTCCTCCATCATTTTAATAAGAACAATTTAAATCCTATTTCAGCTTTTTTAAAAATCAACTCCTGGGATGATTTTACAATCATGGTAGTTCTACCTCATGATGAGTTTTTAAGCAAAAAAATCATTTCTGTCTATGAATTTGTCTCTGAATTTGAAAATAAAGTTTCCGAAGACTTATATCATATTCAAATCACAATATGTGATTCTGATGGAAATTTAGATGAAAATTATATTCGTTCAGACGGCTTTGTTTTAAAGCACAAATCATCTAAATGAGCAAACAGCATGCTATTCACAATGAGGCTGCCTGCGATTTTCTCTTGTCAAGCAAGAAATTTAATGATTGGGTAGTTACAACAGCATTTTACGCTGCACTTCATTTTGTGCAAAATGAGCTTTTTCCCATAAAAGAAAATGGAAAAACCTACAAGGAACTTAATCTTTATTTTGCAAAGGTTATGAAAAGAAAAAACAAAAGGCTCTCTAAACACATAGCAACAATTCAGCTTATAAAAACGCATCTGCCTGCTTGCTCTCCCTACTACAGGTGGTTGTATGATGCCTGTATGAATGCGCGATATAGTAATTACAAAGTTTCGTTTGCTAAAGCTAACAAGGCAAGGGAATTTTTGAGTGAGATAAAAAATAATCTCAAAAAATAGACTTGTAATTTTTTAAGATCTTCAATTATTTACTCTTGACTTGAGCGGTTTTTAAAGCCATATGAAATATTTCAAACAGTACTGATTTAATTTCAGGAAACTTTTTCTTTATTAAGTACGTATTTTTGTACGTAATTAAACATTTAATTTATGATTGTTGCCAATTATTCAGAATTCCGTGCTGGGCTAAAAAAATTTCTTGACACCATAGAAAACGATAATGAAACGCTTATTATCAAAAGAAAAACAGGCAAGGGTTCTGTTCTGATTTCTCTTGAGGAATACAACTCTATTATGGAAACCGTGCATTTATTAAGCTCCAAGAAAAATGCCGATAGATTGTATGAATCTATCAATCAAATGAAAACGGGAAAAACCGTAAGGCCAAAAATAGAGGATTAAAATGCTTTTGACTTTTACGGAAAACGCATGGGATGATTATCAGTATTGGCAGAAAAACAATAAAAAATTCTGTAAAAAGATCAATGCATTGATCAAAGACATTAAGCGTAATCCCTATGAAGGTTTGGGAAAACCAGAGCCCCTAAAATTTGATTTAGCTGGGTATTGGTCCAGAAGGATAGATCAGGAACACAGGTTGGTTTATCAGTTCCTTGACAAGGAGCTGTTGATTTATGCCTGCCGCTATCATTATGATTCTTAGTGTTGTGTTTTAGCCTAAATGGATTTTCCAATATATCCAATAGTATGACCAAAAGGGATTGTAATCCCGTAAAGTTATAACCAAAACGGATTATAATCCTGTAAAGTTATGAAATAGACCTATAAATTCTGTGAATTTGTAATGCTGTAATACAAGATTTCCCGATAGTAAGATGCAGCAATGTCCTGAACTTTAGTGTGTATATTTGGCTTTTAATGATTAAATTCAGTAAAGGAAAAGGCTATTGATATGAAAGAAATAACACTTAGAATTCCCGAGAGCAAACTCCATTTCATTAAGGAATTAATGAAAGAATTAAATATAGATGTTTGTAATGAAGTTGACGAGTTTGAAATTCCTGAAGATCAAAAGTCAATAGTAAAAGAAAGGATTGCAAAAGCTGAAAAAGACCCTAAGCGCTTATTAGATTGGGATAAAGTGCAAGATGATTTTGATTTAGATGCATAAATTCAAATTGAAAATAGATACGGATGCCCGTCTTGATATACAAAAAGGAATTAAATGGTATAACAAGAAGGCCATAGGTCTTGGTCGAAAATTTCATAAAGAGGTAAAGCAGCACTTCAAAATTCTAAGGAGAATGCCATATTTCCAGCTTTACTATTATGATGTAAGATGTCTCCCACTTAAAATATTTCCTTACATGATTCACTTTACTTTGGATGAAAAAGATAAAATAATAATTGTAAGAGCAGTTTTTCCAAGCCAGGTAAACCCTGAAAATTGGAAGAAGAGAATCACTAAATAGTGTTTGGTCGAGACCTCCAATCACTATACTATCATTGAATTTCTGTTA
>JBBDNB010000005.1 GCA_040877935.1 Chitinophagales bacterium | reverse complement strand
CCGTTAGTCTTATTACATGCCCGGCACACTAAACATGCCATCCTTCCAGGATGGTGAAGGTTGTTCTAAAACTTTAAGTCACCAGTCTTTGCTGATGCGGGAGGCATCAAATGTTTATAACGCTAATCACCTCCACTCCACCCGACTCCGGAGGAGTCGTATTGAATTCATGCAGCTAAGAAACTGCACTCGCTTTGTTCACATATTTCGCTCTTTCAAAGCAAACAACACGAATTTGAGTAAATCCTCAAAAGCTTGAATTAAAAAAAATTTGTTGAAATCGACTTATTGCAAACTTACACAGGGCTGCATAAAGCATTACCTATTTCATCCCCTTAGGATAAACCCCTGAAGTTGTTTTCTTGGATTTTTTTATTTTTTGTTCCCCGGTATTAGAATCATAAGTGGGGCAAGTGCTTCGGTTGCAGGAGCTCAATACAAAAAGTGCAAGAATCAATATTGCTGCTATTTTTCTTCCGTTCATCATACTTCTATAACTTACTAATTTTCCGCTTATTATCAAACTTAAGGGGAATTGTTGGTTTTCAGGCTTTTTTCAAGCCAATTTCTATTAACCTTTGATCCAAATATTCTCCAGCAGTAATATTTTCATATTGCTTTGGATTTTCTTCAGTCACACAATCTTCGAGGCAATTCAGTGGCATATCTGATTTGGGATGCAGAAAAAACGGAATGGACAGGCGCGGCAAATGCCATTTTTCACGTGGTGGGTTCACCACCCTGTGGGTTGTGGATTTCAGCACATTATTCGTTAGACGCTGCAACATATCTCCCACATTCACAACAATACTTCCTTGTGGTGCCATAATTGGCAGCCATTCTCCTTTTTTGGTCAACAACTGTAAGCCTTCGGCAGAAGCACCTACCAATAGTGTAATCAAATTTATATCCTCATGTTGTTCTGCCCTGATAGCTGTTTTGGGATCGGAGGTGATGGGCGGATAATGAATAGCCCTGAGAATACTATTGCCTTTAATTACGTGTGCTTCAAAGTAGTTTTCATCTAACTTTAGGTAAAGCGCAATGGCTTTGAGCAGGTTTCGCCCCGAATTTTCAAAAGCACTGAAAAGCTCCAGTCCTGTTTTTTTGAAATCGGGCAATTCTGCTACATCTAAGTTTTCGCGATATGCTTCATCCGGTCTTTCTTCGGGAGTCAATTCCTCGCCAAATTGCCAAAACTCTTTTAAATCACCCACATTGGAATGCTTGGCGTGTTCCTTTCCAAATGAGGTATAGCCACGTTGTCCATTGAGTTCCTTCTTTTCATATTGATCTTTTAGCTCCTGATCCATGTCAAAAAAGGCATTCACCTGATCGTAAAAGCGCTGTACCAGCTCTTCTGAAATCCCATGATTTTTTACAGTTACAAACCCCACTTCATTAAAAGCTTTTCCCAATTCGGCAACGCATTCATTTTTCTCTGCTGAACTGCCGTTTACAAATTTTGAAAGATCAACGGATGGGATATTCATTTTTGCATTTTCCATTTGCTAATTGTTTATGATTTTGGTTTGGAGTTTATCATTGGTGTCAAAATACATTATTTTACCCTTCATGCCATTTCTCTGTTCTAAAAACTCCCCGGCTTCTTGTTGCGAATTTACACTTTTCACATTGCATTGGGCATAGTAGCTGGTCTGTGGCTCTATTTTATCCTGCAATAAGAAAAGCACATATCCTTTTTCTTTTTCAGCAGCTATGGCCTTTCCTTTTTCTTGAAAATAAGCGTACTTGTCTCCTTTATAATTTTTTTTGCCCGGTAAATTAAAAATATAATACTGTGCTATAAATACCAAAAGCAGCATAATTGTCAAAGCATTGCGTCCTACTTTTGATGACAAATCACAAATTGCCAGCGCCAAAAGATAAGCCAGCGGAAAGAGTGCGTAAAGCACAGTGAAATCATGTACTGAATACTCTGACAAGAAAAGGTGCAGCAAAATGATTGGACTGAAAAACAAGAAAAGTATTGATTTCTGTTCCTTCCAGTTTATAGATTTGTAAAGTGCTACAATCACTATAAACAAAGGACTGTAATGCAAAAAGTAATTTTTAAAAATGCTTATAAAATGCTGCAATTGAAATCCTGCCCTTTCCCCTCCCCTTTGTGTCCATTCGCTTATTAATGCCGAAACACCATTGATCTGCGCATATTGATATAAGAAAAGTGCAGTTGAGACAAGTGCTGCAGAAATAAGTGCAGTAGCAATCAGATAAGGCTGTTTTTTTTTCAAAAAACTGTGTAATAGGAGCACAAATGCTGTAAAATAACCCAGCCAGGAACAATAGACCATCAGGGCAATGCTTAAACCAAGCTGGAAAAGACCAAATGCCGAAAAGCCTTGCTGCAACTTTACATAACAATAAATACTGCTGATGAAAAACAATTGTACCAGCATATCTGACATATATACATTGCTCTGAAACCAAAGGCTGACACCGTGCATCATATAAAACACTGCGCTTAATAATGCTGCCCTTGCACTTGAAATTTCCCTGATTAATAAGTAAAATAAAAGCGCAGAAAACAGGTGTATAAAGCAATGCCATATTTGCAGCCAGAAAACCGACACTTTTAAGCCCAGTGCTTTTAGCGAAAAATAAGGTAAATAATAGGCCAGTGGCGGATGCGAAACATAATAATAATTGCCCTGGCTATCATGCATTGTTCCCGATCCGGAAGCAAAATTATTGATCCATTTGTTTTCCGGTCCTGGATAGTTCATTACAGGAAGCCCTTTGTGTTTCAAAAACCCTTCCTGCTCCCAGATGTCATAAATGCGCATGACAACACTTGTGCAAAATTCATGGTGTTTTGAAAGTAGCCGGTCAAGGTTTGGCCAGCGAATAGCAAGGCTTAGCAGCCATAGCACAATAATTAGAAGAAGGGCTTTCGTGTTTGAATTCACTTTGCCAAAATAAGCAATAGCAGCGATGCCTTAAAGCAGGCACTTAAAAATCTGTTTTCAAGCCGACTTATTTTATAAAAAAAGGTTCTGTTTTTATGCCAATAAATACTGAAAATCTATTTTTTTATGATAAAAATTCATTTCAAAACCCTTGCTCACAAAGCATTCCCTTATTAATATCAAAATTTTTATTGACTAATCAGTTTGATTTATATAGCTTTGCCTTTGCTTTTGAACTTTTACTTAATGGAATTGTTTCATAGAGCGCATAATTAAAACTTAATGTTATGAAAAGTATCTTAAGTCAATCAAATCACTCACGCTTGCAAAATACGGTAAGTATGTTTAGAAATCTTCTTGGATTAGACCGGGAAATGCTTAGGAAGTACATTTCGGAAATCCTCTTTTTCGAGAACACTACCCAAAAAGGTAAAATCTGGCGCTAAGCTTTATCCTCAAAATTTATTGTTACGCTTTTTATATACTCAATGTTCACGCATTGAGCTTATATACGGAATAGAAACTTATAGGTTTCGAATTGTGCAATTAATTTTCCCATAAGAGAAGAATATATTGGGGATTTATGAACCTGGAGCTGATCTGATTTTCAGAATCGGAATTAGCTTAGTTGTTTTCACTAAACCTTCATAATATCTTCTTCTTTGCGTTTTAAATGGGCTTCAATTTTTGCAGAATAGGTATCAGTGAGTTCCTGGACATTGTCAGTTGCAGCTTTTGCCTGATCTTCTGAAAGGCCTTCTTTTTCAAGTTTTTTTATTTCTTCATTAGAATCTCTGCGCACATTTCGTATGCTTACTTTGCTGTTTTCGCCTATTTGCCTGGCTTGTTTTACCAGGGCCTGCCTTCTTTCTTCTGTAAGTGGGGGAATATTAATGCGAATGGTTTCTCCATCATTCATTGGGTTTAGCCCTAAGTTAGAAGCGTGAATGGCTTTTTCTATATCTGGCAATAAACCTTTTTCCCAGGGTTTGATCATTATAGTGCGAGCATCGGGAATGGAAATGGTTGCCGCCTGATTAAGCTGGGTGTTTACCCCATAATAATCAAAGAATACAGAATCCAGCATGGAAGGATTTGCTTTTCCTGTTCTGATTTTTGTCAGTTCAGTTTCCATATGCAAAAGTGCTTTTTGCATTTGCTCTTTGGCATCATCTAATATAAAAGTTATTTCTTCAGTCATGATAACTTATGTTTATTGGGAAACAATTGTCCCCATATTATCTCCATTTAGTACTTTGGATAAGTTTCCTGCTTTATCCATGTTAAACACAATTATGGGTAAATTATTTTCATGGCACAGGGTAAATGCAGTCATATCCATAATATTCAAATTGCGTGAATATACTTCAGAAAAAGTCAGCTTATTATATTTTACAGCATTTTCATCTTTTTCAGGATCAGCTGAATAGATTCCGTCTACTCTTGTTCCTTTTAAAATTACTTCGGCATTAATTTCTACTGCTCTAAGTGCAGCGGCTGTATCAGTTGTAAAATAAGGGTTCCCTGTTCCTGCTCCAAAAATAACAATTCTGTTTTTCTCTAAATGTCGCATTGCTCTTCTGCGAATATAGGGTTCGCAAATTTCTTCCATTTTTATTGCAGACATCAGTCGGGTATAGAGTCCGGCTTTTTCCAGTGCACTTTGAAGTGCCATTCCATTGATTAAAGTAGCGAGCATCCCCATATAATCTCCCTGGGCTCTGTCCATGCCATTTTCTTCAGCTTTTAAGCCCCTGAAAATATTACCTCCTCCAATAACTATGGCCAACTCTACACCTTTTTCTGTAATTTTTTTTATGTCTCCGGCATATTGCGTAAGTCGCTCAGGGTCAATGCCATATCCTTTTTTACCCATTAATGATTCACCGCTCAGCTTCAGTAGTACGCGTTTGTATTTCATATGCTTGTCAAAATTAAAAAAAGAAACTTAACTTTTGTTATGCAGTGTGGGTATTTAATTTGTTAAGTCAATAAGTTTATTGGGTTTTCAGGTTTATAAGTAATTAAGTAGGTAAGTTATAAGGGGCAATATTTTTGAGAAATATTTTAACAATCAAAAATAATATTATTGCGTTTGCAATATTTAAATAATGTGAAAAGGGATTAGAATGAACCTTTATGATTGATCCATTGCTTGAGGGAGTATCATTGTCCTGACTATTCGAAAAAAGATGTTTCCTCACTTTCGTGAATGTCATTATTCTTGTTGTTCAATTGTTTCAGCTCTTCTATTTTTTCATTTATTTATAAATTGCCTATTTTGCTAGAAACCAAAAATTAAAAAGATGAACCTTCAATTGGGTATTGCAATTTTGTTTGCCTCTATGTTTTCATTTACCCAGGCACAGGAAATACAAACGCATAAAAGTGCGTATTCCCCGGAAGAAACCTCTGCAAAATTAAAAGAGCTTCTATTGAGCAATAGTTTCAGTATTATTTCCTCAATCAATCACTCCGATGCTGCAGAAAAAAATGATATAATACTGGGATACAACGAGCTTTTGATTTTTGGAGATCCGCAAGTTGGTTCTTTGTTAATGCAAGCAGACCCTCGAATAGGGGTGGACTTACCATTGAAAATCTTAATTTGGGAAAAGGATTCAAAAACATTCATCAGCTATAAGAACCCCGAATTATTTTTGAAGCTATATAAAATAGAGCAGCAAAAACAAATCATCGATAAAATGCAGGGGGCGCTGGAAGAAATCATGGAGACTTTAAAAACGGAAAACTGATTTTCAACCCTGTTAAATATTATAATAAAACCATGTCCGGAGTCAGGTTTTGCATTCCTCAGTTAAAGCAATCGATCTTTTAGGCAAAGCAGCATTTGTATTGTTTCTGTTTACTTTATTGGAAAATTCTTATGTAACAAAAGTAACGCCATTCCCTTTTTTTAGCTCATAAATTTGTATTCAGAAACTATTTACAAACCATTAAACTGAATAAACATGGGGCTTTTTGGAAATATATTTGGTGCGGGCACCGACACTGAAAAAGTAAAAGAAATGATAAAAAACGGTGCAACAATTATAGATGTTCGCACTCGTTCAGAATTTACGAATGGGCATGTAGCAGGCTCTAAAAACATACCGCTTCAGGAAGTGCAAAGCAGGGTAGATGAGTTCAAAAAAATGAAAAATGGAATTGTACTCTGCTGTGCGAGTGGAAACCGCAGTGGGCAGGCTACAGATTTCCTGAAATCACAGGGTCTGGAATGTGTTAATGGTGGTGGATGGAAACAAGTGAACGCGTTGGTGTAGAACCGTTGTTCTTTTTTTAATCATTAAAACGAAGTTATGGCATCATTTAAAGAATTGATAGAATCTGACACGCCTGTTCTGGTGGATTTTTTTGCTGAATGGTGTGGCCCTTGCAAGGCTATGCCCCCTATTTTAAAAGAATTGAAAAGCAAAATGGGTGATAAGTTGCGCATTGTAAAAATAGATGTGGATAAAAATCAACAGGCGGCAGCAGCTTATAATGTGCGGGGAGTCCCCACTTTGATCTTATTTAAAAACGGGGAGCAAAAATGGCGGCAGTCAGGTGTTGTACCTGCAAATCAATTGCAACAAATTATTAACACAAACTGCTAACACAGTAACTTGTACGCTCAAATATAAAATGAATGGAAAAGTACTGGAAGATATTTATTGATGCTTATTCGGGTTACTGGAATTACCTGAAGCATGAAATAACAGAACCCTCCTTCCACAACTATTTCTATTGGCTGATAGGGCTTTCGTTGCTGATATGGGTACTGGAAATTATTATTCCATGGCGAAAAGGGCAATCTATATTTAGAAAAGACTTTTGGCTCGATGGCTTTTATATGTTTTTCAATTTTTTCATCTTTTCGCTGATTCTTTACAATGGTCTTTCCAATGTAGCGGTAGAATTGTTTAATGATTTTTTGGGTCTTTTTGGCATTACCAATATGGTAGCAATACAGGTCAACACTTTGCCGGTATGGCTTCAATTGCTATTGCTTTTTGTGATTGCCGATTTTATTCAGTGGAATGTTCATCGCATGCTGCATAGAATTCCGTGGATGTGGGAATTTCACAAGGTACATCACTCGGTTAAAGAAATGGGGTTTGCCGCACACTTGCGCTTTCACTGGATGGAAACCATTATTTACAAAACGGCACAGTACATTCCGCTTTCTATGATTGGCTTTGGTATTGCAGATTTTTTCATTGTTCATATTGCCACAGTCGCCATCGGACATATGAATCATGCCAATATCGGGTGGGATTATGGGCCATTAAAATACATACTTAACAATCCAAAAATGCATATTTGGCACCACTCTAAAGAATTACCCAAAGGACATCGTTATGGTGTGAACTATGGGATCAGCCTCAGCCTGTGGGATTATTTGTTCAAGACTGCAAATATTCCCGGTGAAGGAAGGGATATTACCCTTGGCTTTTCTGATGACGAGGATTTTCCAAAGAAACTGGCCGGACAATTGATTTATCCGTTCAGTAAGAAGCCCCAGCGGAAATAGGAGCAGCAAAAGAAACCCTGTTTCGCCTTTATTGCTTCATCCTTAATTGATGGGGGCTTGTTTTTGGAATGCGTTCTATTGTTCCGCGAGCTTCCAGGTCAAGTTTTACGGTTACAATGTACCAGGTGACTTTTCCGTCAAATGATTTTTTCAGCTTTTCAACTGCCAAATCATTAAGTGCTTTAAAACTGATTGCTTTGTGCTCAGCTATTGTTTGCAGTATAAAATCTTTGATGACATCATACCTTCGTTTCAGAATATTCACCCCTTGTTTCCCCTGGGGGTGCAATGTCATGATTTTTTCTTCTTTCATGGGCGGTGGTTTTTTATTAAAAAAATCATTTACACATTGTTAAATCTCTACCTCAATTTCAGGCACACCCTCTTCATCCAGGGCGCCAAATCTTAAGTGGGCTACAGCACCCTTCATAAAAGGGCATTTTTTTAAAGTGGGAAGAACTGTTTTAAAGAGTTTCTCTGCATTGTGACCATACATAAAGAGAAAACCGTGGCTGCTGTCCATGGCAATTTCATGCCAGTCATAAACGCCAACTCCGGCATCATTAATTTGCTTGTTCAGCTTCGTATCCAAATTGTGCAAGGGATCAAGCTCCTCAATTCCATAAAGAAAATGAACGACTACGGAATGCTGTAAAAATTCGCGTTTGGATTTGCTGTTGCCATTCTCAGAGAAATTATCAGTGATCAGCATCTTCCTTAGAATTTATAAATGAATTGGATTAGGCGTTACACCTGCCTCTTTTCACGATTGATATAAAGATAAAAAATTGTATTTATTTACTCTATGGGCAAATGCAAATTGTACAAGTTTATTATAGAAAAAACATGATTACCCAATTTTCTTTCCACTTTAATAGAAATAAATGAGAAGTTTGCCTTTTGTTCTGTGGATACTGCTAAAGTA
>JBBDNB010000004.1 GCA_040877935.1 Chitinophagales bacterium | reverse complement strand
ATTAGCAGCAGCTTTTGTTTCTCTCATTTTTTAACCCTTGATTCGCATTAATAATAAATTATGTAAATTAACAGTGCAAAATTACATTGATATGCTCATAAGGGAAACAATAAAAGAAAAGATAGACTTACTTTCAGAAGCTGAATTAAAAAAACTGGATAAGTTCTTGAGCTCACTGAAAAAGTTAAACAAAAAAAATCCAAAATCAGATCCTTGAACTTGAAAGGAAAATTAGATGATAAACACGTAAGAAACCAAGCATATGAATAAACTACTGAGAATTGAGATTCTTGAACACTGGGTTGAAAGTAATATAAATAAAGCTTAAAACTTCAAATTATTACCCATGCTGGTACAAGCTTTTAGCTCGTTCCATAGCGAATTCCACTAAACAAAACACTGCCCCTCACCTCTATAACTTAGTATTTTGCCAATAATTTTCCCATCCTTGATCAATGCGACTTCCTTAAATCGCTCGAACAATTCTCCGGCTTTGCTGTGGCGCATAAATACAGGCTGGCCTAATTTGAGCTGTAGGTTTCCCGAATATTTAAAAGGCGTTTGTACCTCTCCGGCTCCTTCCTGTGGAATAAGTGCCGCTTCTTTTGGTAAATAGATTTGCGCTTCCTTGTCCTTGCCAATGGCTCCCGAGGCGGTATATCCTCCACCATGTGCCGTAAAAATATCCTTGCCCGGTTTGCGCACTATTTCCATGGCATAAGCTGCTGCGGGATGGTGCTTGAAATTGCTATAATTGTCAAACAAGGTAGAATTGAAAAGTCCTGAACCAACCGTAATTTCCGTAACAGCATCTTCGGCTCTGGTCCATTCCATGCTGCCCGTTCCGCCTCCATTTACAAAATCCAGTTGGCAACCGAAATCTTTAAGGGCTTTCACACAATTGCCGCGCCTTTCGGCAATTTCTTTTGCAGAGCGGTTTTTTAAAAAGCGTACGATTAAATTTTGCGCCAATTTCCCTTTGAAATTATCGCCCATGCCAGCTATGGCAGCTTCATAACCCATCAGCCCCTTGATGGCTACATTGGGGTTTTTGTCCAACATGCTCAAAAGGTTTTCCACGCCCGATTGATCATTAACAGATGAGCGCCAAACCCCAAAGCGCAGTCCGGGATAAACCGAGCTCATGTCCACATCTATACAAAGCGGAATCTGAACGCCCTCTTCTTTGCCAATTTTATTGAAATATTCAATGTGCTCCGGCAAATCTATCATCAGGTAAATCTTCTTGCCTTTTTTCAATTCACCGCAAACTGCGCGAACATATTCCTCTTGCAAACCGGGATAGCCGACCAGTAAATCGTCCATGCCTTTTTGGCTCAGCCATACGGCCTCGGCATTGGAAAAGCACATAATGCCCTGGTATATGGGATCAAAATCCAGTGCTTTTTTAATGACCTCGAATATGCGTACAGATTTAGAAGCAATGCGAATTTGCTTATTGCCTGCTCTCTTTTTCAAATCTGAAAGATTGGCTTCCAGAAGATCTAAATCAACGAAAGCAAGGGGCAGGGTTTCGCTTTCAAGTATTTTTTGGTAATAATTGTAATCTCTGTTTAAGGAGCTCATGAAATCAGTTTCTTCTCGTAGCTGCGCAGTGCCAATTCTTCGGGAGTGAATTTCACCGGCTTTATTGTGTGTTTGGTTTTTCTAAGTTCAGGTTTTTTAATCATTTCTTTGGCAAGATCCTGGTATTTGCTTTGAAAAGCGGCCAAAGTATATTCTCCAAAAACGGTGTGCCCACCTTCATAGCATTGTTCCTGGTATTCTTCCTGTGTAGTAATATAGCCACAGTAGGAATTGGCGTAGGAATTTAAGATGATTTCCTCAACACCTCTTTGTTTCAGTACATCAAGAATGGTCTTTTCCAGTCGCTGTGCGGCAATGGTAGTAATTTCCCCGGGAATGGAGACCAAGGCAATATTTCCCAGAATAATAATTTGCAAGGGCAGTACCTGTGGAGTCCAGGGTTTTTCTTCCAATGCGCCTTTTCTGTGATGTTCTTTAAAGATTCTTATGCTCGGGTCTGCTATATCGGGAATTACCAGTCTTTTGATATTCCAGGTTCCCAGCATTTTTCTTTCCCCGGATTCTATCATTACTTTTTTAACACCCTGTACTTTGTATTTAAGCCGGATTCTTTCTCGCTCTTTTTCATCTACAAATGCTTGTCGCAGCATTTCATAAACTTTTATGACATCTACAATCCTGTTTGCGGCAAAAGCTAAAGGAACAGGCATTCCGGGACCTTCTGCTGTTCCTTTTAAAAATGCCACGCCATGGCAGGAGGGGCCTGTACGAACATCTGTTTTACCTCCTGTAAATTCGGGGTAGGGATAGACTTCAGCAAAATTGACATAGATCATTGCGCTGTCAATTTCACCCTTGATCAATTTTTCACTTTTTTCAGAACGAATGATTTCCAGCGCTTTGTCAGATTGGAGTTTTCCGCTGTATTGAGCGCTTTTATAATCATCTTCAAAAGAGCCGCGCGTCCAGCCTTTTTTTCTGTCCCAGATATAATTGGGACTTATGTCACCACAATAATTCTGTGCAAAAATGGCATTGTAATCGGGATTGTCTTTGGCAAATGCGTCTTCAGTGTATTGTGCAGCATAGCCTTTATTGTCGCTGCATATTTTTTTGTTATCATTTGAAATACTGGTGCAATGCAGTCCAAACCAGTTGATACTGCCAATGGCTTGGCCTTGCTCGTCTTTAAATTGCAATAAGGTCATTTCCCTGTTTACCGCTTTGTGTGTTTCATGCTTTCCAAGTGGTGTCTTTACTTCAGGATTGCGATTGTAGGCATTGATGGAGCGGTTGAAGGCAATATTTACATCTTCGGCAAAGCTTCCTTTTTTGAGTTTAATTCTAGCGGGTTTCATCTTTTCAGAGGCCTCAACTATGGCTTTTGCTATTCCCTCAACATAGCAATCGTAAACTTCAGGTACGAAACCGGGAATACTCATATTATAAAGTCCATAATGGGAAAATCCGCCCGGAGCACTGTGCGTGTGCTGTGCGGTGAGCAGCACATTTTCATTGGTAAAATTTAATCGCTCGTGCTTGGTATTAAGGATTTTCATCACTCCTCTTTTAATTGAGGTTGTAATAAAAGCAAATTCAGCACATACAAAGGCGAATTTTTTCTTGCTTGTGCTATCTTCTACTACATAAGCCCTTGCAAACAGGGGAGTAGCAGTATCTTCTACAATATTGAACCACATGCCATAGCCCATCATACCCACATCTTTGATATTGGGCGTGATGTTGACTTTAGCTGTGCCTACCTGATACATTTTTTAAAATTGATAAGATACCTGTAATGTATAATTTCTTGGTGCCTCGATATATCCGGGGCGAATGGAATATTGATTGGCAGTTACGTTTTTTGCAATTAATGCCACTTTAGCATCATCGGTAAAATTATAGCCTATGCGGACATCTACTCTGTAAGTAGGGCCTTCATTTTCCCTGCGGAATTTATTAATGTCCTGGGCCAATTGTATCAGCGGGTCTATGTTTTCCATAAAGCTGTTGACATAACCTGTAAAGCCAAGCGTTACTTTTTTGTAAGTGGATTCTATATCTGCTTTGGCAGTATGTCTGAATCTAAAGTTTAGGTCGGCTGAATTGTCTGAAAATACAGAGCCTTCTATCTGATCTCTTTTATCGAGGTTAATAGGTACCATGTAGGTGTAACCTACCAGGAAGTTTGTGGGAATACCAAATATTTTTCCCTGCCCCAATGCGGATAACTCAATACCAGAGATACGAGCATTAGTTACATTATCCGACCAGAAAGCAAAAGCTACTCCGGGATATTCGTCTCTTGGCCAATATTCATTCACTACATCTTGTGGTGCCTGCCTGAATTCCATCATGTTTTTGTACTGTGTTACAAATCCGGCAAAGTCTAAATAGCCAAACCAGTTTGAGATTTTAAAACCTTGTTTTAAGCCCATTTCAAATGACCAACTGCTTTCCGGTAAAAGGTTTTCGTTGGGCACAACATATTGCCCGGCCCGTTGAACTCTTACAAAGCGTTCGGCTATACTTGGGTAGCGGTAACCCATTCCATAGGAGCTTCTTAAATAGGTAGCTTCAGCAATTTGATAGTTCATTCCAAAGCGGCTAATTGGTTTAAACACAAGTTCAAGTGTATCGAGTTTAAAGAGTTCGGTTCTTACCCCGCCTGTAATGGTGAGCTTGTCGAACAGTTTTGTATCTATTTGTAGAAATGCAGCCCCGTTTTTCGATTTCCGTGCACCGAATATTTCACTTTCAATAGTGGAATACGAAGCATTGACTCCGGTAACGAAATCTACTTTGAGTTTGCCAAAAGCATTTAATGTACTGTGGAATGTGTATTCTCCAAAGAGCAGGTGGGCATTGGTTTTTTCTGTTGTGCCGTTTTGTGTATCCTGATAATAATGTCTGCCTTTTAGGCTGTGTTTATTGTCTTTTTTATCGAAATAAGTAATAAATGGATCTATATAGATTGGGATGATATTTTGCCTGGCGGCATTTTGTTCTGGTTGGGTATAGAGCAATGAATCTTTATGGGCAATTTTCACGCGATTTCCTGATGGACCTTTGATCGTATCATAACCGGCCCAAAGGAAAAAGAAATCGCCCCAGCTTCTGGAGATACCCGCATTTAAACCAACAGTTAATCTTTCGATTTTCTTTGGTCTGAATCTTGTTTTGAGGTTGAGACGCATGCGGTTTTTCTCATCTTTGTACAGGTAGCTTTGGTCTTTGTTCATCCCGCCACTCACTGTCAGGTCAAATCTCTTTTTTATTTTTCTTCTGTGCACAAAAGAAAAACCGCCAAAAAAGCGGCTTTTATCTGACCAGTAATATTGTTTATTATCGCCTTTGAATGGATTTTCATAAATTCCACCAAAAGTAGTGATCTCCGTTTCCGGTTCATTGCCCGGGTTTTTGGTAATCACATTTACAATTCCATTGAGGGCAGAAGAACCATAAAGTGCTGAAGATGCTCCTTTGATCACTTCTACTTGTTTGATGTTTTCTATGGGTAGTGAATTGAATTCTACAGAACCATCATGTGGGGTCAGGTAGGGCATCCCGTCAAGCAACATAAGTACGCGACTTCCCGCTCCTGAAGAATAGCCTGCTCCACCCCGGATATTGATGTTTTCGCCCACCATATTTACTCCGGGGACTTTGTCCAATGCTTCATCTAAGGTTACCGAGTTGGTATTTTCTATAAATTGCGGGGTCAATACTTCCATTGAAACAGACTCTTCGCCAAATTTTTTCTCGTATTTACTGCCTGTTACAGTTACAAGTCCCAGATCTTCTGCTTTTACGCTCAATTGAATGTTGATCGATTTGCTTTCACCGGCATCTAAGCTTACTTTTCTTTTTACTGATTCATAACCCAGAAATTTCCAGGTTAAGGTGTAATCTCCGGGTTCCAACTCGAGCTCATAGTTTCCATCCATATCGGTTGTGGTGCCAGTTCCTGTATTGCTAATGATATTTACCCCAAACAACATTTCACTGCTTTCGCGGTCTTTTACAGTGCCTTTTACAACTGCATTTTGGGCAAACAATATATTGCAGGAAAGGATTAAGATTAACAGGATACTCAATATTTTCATAAAAAGCTGTTTTAGATTGCTTATTAAGTATTGTGCTAAGGCAATCTTATTTTAAGGTCAAAATTACCTTATTTTACTGAATCACAAGTTCAAAAAAACTTATTTTTAATAACAAAGGGTGTTGATTACATGCTCAACACCCTTTTTAATCTGATTTTTATTTTCTTGTTTTATTGTAATGTCAATGTGTATTGCAATGCAAAACTTCTCGGTGCATTTATTGAGAGCGGTCTTAGTGCATATTCTCTGTTAAAAGCGTTGTTTACAATAAATGAAACTCTGCTAGCTTCCTTAATAGTATAAGCAACACGGAAATCAAATACATATTCAGGGCCGCGATTAGCTTCTCTGTATCCTCGTGCATCTAAGCCAACAAAATCCTTAAGAATAGGGCGGTAAAAGAATTCATCCACATTTTTCATATAGCTGTAAAACCTGAAACTTCCACCAATTGAAAAAGCATGAATATTGAATTCAATATCAGCTTTTATCAAATGCTCATAGCGATATTTCAAAAGATTGTAATCGCCTCCTCCCGGATTGGTGAAATCATCACTGAATTCATCTAAAGCTTTAAGACTGGTATTGTTGTAGCTAAGATCCTTTCCCTGTCCTTCTCTTTCCTGACCAAATACATAATTTGGTGTGAGGGAGATTGGTCTGGAATAAGTATAACCTGCAAGTATGTTCATACCAAAGTTTTCAGTAAACTCTCCTCCACCAAGTATAGAGAAATCGATACCGCTTACTCGGGCATCACCGGTATTTACGGATTTAAACCCTAATCCCGATGCTTCAATCAAATTGGATTTACTGGGGTCAAAACTTGTCCATTGAGCGGCAATAAACTCTACATAATTATTATACTGAGACAGGAAACCGGCTAAATCAACATACCCCATGAATTTCCCGATTTTTACGCCTTGTTTTACAGCCAGCTCAAAGTTCCAGCTTTTTTCTGCTTCCAGTTCAGGATTTGGAATAATTGGAATACCACCTACAGTTGTGTTGATGTATCGTTCAGCCATAGTTGGGAAACGGAATCCCTGTCCAAAAGAAGTTCTGAAAATAGTAGCTTTTCCAAGTTTGTAATTCATGCCGGCTCGAAATACGGGTTGATTGTCTTCTGTATCTCCAATTTTGAAGTATTCCCAACGAGCTCCTCCCAATAAATTCAATCGACCAAATAATTTCTTCTCAAGCTGTACATAAGCACCTACATTCAGTGAGGTTCTATTGGTGCTTGGATCATCAGTAATACCCCTAAACAGCTCAGATTCACTATAGACATAAGTAGAAACAAGACCAGTAGATATTCTAAAGTCAGGAATGTTTTTAAATCGTTTCATGTAGCGGTACTCACCATATAAAACCGTATTCTTATTCGCCTGATTATTGTCATTATTATTGTCCAGATAATATACACGGGTGTTTAATGTGTGTTTGTTGCCTTTGCTATCGTAATAGTGAATATAGGGGTCAAAGTTGAATTGAGTTTGCACTGTAGTGGTAAAAGCACCGGGAAATGCGCGGTATAAACCTTCTTCATTGTTTAACCACAGCAGTGTGCTGGTAGATTTTGAATATTGTAAGCTACCGTTCATGCCATAGGACAATCCTTTTATTTTCTGATTTTTATAGGTTGTATTGAAATTTACCCTAAATCTTTTTTCATAATTACTAGGGTTCACCTCATTTTTGTCAATACTATCTGTATTCACGACTTCAGTCCCACGGGGCATAAAACCTACCGTATCTCCACTTTCAGTAAAATACATATCTTTTTGTGTAGTAAAGGCAAGGCTGTCTTCATAAAGTTCTGTTGGAGTAGGGCCAATAAAACCATTCTCTCTATAAAGATTACCACTCACAACAAAACTAAAAGCTTTATTTACTTTTCTACTGTGTAAAAAACTAAGGCCTGTATAAAAAGGGGTATTCCCTTCCCACCATTTGGCTTCTTTTTTCTGAGGAGAATCATACATTCCACTGATGAAATTGATACGTGTTTTGGGCTCGTTTTCAGGATAAGCCGTCCGGATGTTGATGGCGCCATTTAATGCCGCAGAACCGTAAAGTACAGAAGAAGCACCTTTAGTCACCTCAATTTGTTCTATGTTTTCAATGGGGATATAACTCCAACTCGGTCTTCCTGCATCTCCTGAAAGCAAAGGCATATCATCCACCAGGATCATTACACGACTACCGGCACCAAAGCTATAGCCACTTCCGCCTCTCAACTGGGCTTCGCCATCTACAATGGTGAGTCCGGGCGCTTGCTCCAGGGCAGAAGTAACATCAGTTGAACCTTTGTTCTCCAATACATTGGGCTTAATTACTTCCAGTGAGGTGATGATGTCTTCAATAGGTTTTTCAAACTTGTCTGTTTTTACGGTAATGGTTTGTACTTCAACATCTTTCTTTCCTATATTGACATTTTCGACAGTGGTTTCACCTGCTTCTACACTTACTGTTCTTTTAATTTTTCCGTATTCCAAAGAAGAATAAACAACCTCATGTGTACCGGCAGGAACGGACAGGGAATATTCTCCGCTGAAATCCGTAGTGGCACCCAAAGTGTTGTCAGATTCTAAATAAACATTTAAAAATGGAATGGGCTCATCTGATGCTGCATCAGTTACAGTTCCCTTAATTGTACCATTTTGTGCGTAGGCACTTAAGATGGAAATGTATAAAACAATTCCAATAAAACTCATCAAGCTTTTCATCTGTCTTGTTTGTGGTGATTAATTTTGATTCAAGAACCTGTTTTCAGGATTCGGCAAAGTTAATTTTTTTTAAAAAACTAACAAGGATATAAAATCGCCTTTAACTTTTGCTCGATAAAATACCTCATAGCTTAGATGATTAAAGGTATTCTGTAGAGCGAAAATGTAGGTGCGCAAGGCCGTGCGCACCTACATTTTCGCTTTAAAATCTGAATTTGCCCCAAGAAACAAAGGTTGCTTTTTGGAAAATCCTCACAATACAAATTCTATGCAATCTAATAGGCGGCATTTTGTAGTTATTTAGTGTCTGTCCGTCTGTTTTTCCATTCTTGACTCTTTAACTTTAGGCACTTTAGCTCACTCCAAACTTAAGGCACTCCAAATTTCAGGCACTTCCAATCCATTTGGTAATACTTTCTTAAAGTGAAATTCACAAGCACTTAATAGCACTTCCGTTGCTTTGCACCATCATTTTAATTCAAAACCAAAATTACACAACATGAAATCATTGTCAATTCAATTTATTTTGGTCTTTTTTGCCATTGCAGCTTTTTTCTCTGCTTGTAAAAAAGACGAAGGTCCGGACTTAACCGAATGCGAAGAAGTTCAAGAGCGTTTGGATCCCGTACTTGCTGAAGGCGAAGCGGATTTTGCCGATTACTTTACTTCTGCTGGAAACAAAGTGGAAGACCCCGGTTTTACCCCTACTTCCATTACACCTAGCCTCTCGGGAGGCAATTTTTCTTCGGGCACGGGCTCTATTGTTAGTACAAACTATTACGGAGCTATTGATCCCAACGGAAGCAAATGGTACGAAGGCTGGTCATTTTTCGAGCAAATTCTTGCCGGAGGTACTACAGATAAAAATCGTTCTGCAATGGTAGATGGAAAACCAGAAATGACTATTTCTAGCAATATTACCAGCAATGATACTTTCACAAATGACAACGTATATATACTGGATGGTAGAATTTACGTAACCAATAATGCTACTTTAACTATTGAGGCAGGTACAGTTGTAAAAGCGAAAAAAGGTCAGGGTTCTAGTGCTACTGCTTTGATTGTATCAAGGAATGGAAAAATCATGGCTGAGGGAACAGCTACTGAGCCTATTATTTTCACTTCAGTAGACGATAATTTAAAAGGATCAGCTACTGCTGATACAAGAGGACTTTGGGGCGGTGTGCTTTTGCTAGGAAAAGCAAGATTGAACTCCGGTGCAGGTGAAACAGCCATTGAAGGTATCCCCACCAATGAAACAGATGCTATTTATGGTGGAAATGACGATGGACACAGCTCTGGAACCATGCGCTATGTCTCTATTCGCCACACGGGTACTGATATTGGTGCAGGAAACGAAATCCAAGGTTTGACCATGGGTGGAGTTGGAAGCGGAACCACCATAGAATATATTGAAAGCTTAGGTAGTAATGATGATGGCTACGAATGGTTTGGTGGTACTGTAAATGCCAAATATTTGATCTCTCTCTACAATGGCGATGATGCCTTGGATTATGACGAAGGTTTTAGAGGTGAAACTCAATTTGTAATCAATTACCAAGATCCATCTGCTGAAAATGCAGATAGAGGTGGTGAACATGATGGTGGTACCGATCCTGAAACAGGAGAACCATATTCTACGCCTAAATTCTACAACGTAACTTCTGTAGGAAACTCTGGATCAAGAACCATTACCTTTAGGGACAATGCAGGGGGTGAATACCACAATTCCATTTTTGTAAACTATGGCAGGGGAATTGATATTGAGTTGAAAGACAGCGATCAAGATTCTTACAAGCAATTTGTAGACGGAAGCTTGAAATTGGAAAACAATGTATTCCACAATATCGGAGCTGGAGATCAACCCGCTGATTTGTTTACCATATCAGTAGATAATGAGTGTTATCAATAAGTAAGTATTAAGTTCAACATGTTTTGGAGGAGCAGTCTGTAAAAGGACTGCTTTTCTTTTTTTTTGTTAATAAAATGTGCACACATCACCCCTTAACACAAGCTTAATATTGGCTTTAAAATACCTTAAGAACTAGAGCGGACTTTTGCAGTAAAATTAATCACTCATGAAAATTCTTCTGTTCGCTTTCGCCATTTTGTACACGCAGTTCGTATTTGCCCAAGGTACTATACGGGGGCGGGTTACCGATGCCGAAACAGGCGAGGAAATGATTGGCACCAATGTGCTGATAAAAGGAACTTCAACGGGTACCACTACCGATTTAGATGGGAATTTTACTATCTCAAATGTAGAGACTGGCACTTATGATTTGGAAGCTTCCTTCATTTCCTATGAGAAAAAAACCATAACAGGAGTAGAGGTAAAAGATGGGGAAGTAACGGTCATTGATTTCAATTTAGGCGAAGCCTCCCTTGAAGTTTCAGAAGTAGTAGTAGAGGCCAAAAAAGTACGCAATACAGAATCTGCCGTAATTACCTTGCAAAGAAAATCCTCTTCTATTTTAGATGGAATATCATCTGCTCAAATTGCCAAAAACGGAGACAGCGATGCAGCAGCAGCCGTAAGTAGAGTTACGGGCGTAAGTGTTGAACAAGGAAAATATGTTTACATACGCGGCTTGGGAGATCGCTATTCAAAAACCCTGCTCAATGGTGCCGAACTGCCCGGCTTGGATCCCAATAGAAATTCGGTACAAATGGATTTGTTTCCATCCAATACGCTGGATAATTTATTGGTGTACAAAACCTTTTCACCCGATTTGCCCGCAAGTTTTACAGGCGGACTCTTGAATGTGGTTACCAAGGATTTTCCCGAAAAATTCAATTTACAATTCAGCACTTCGCTTGGCTACAATACCAATTCCTCTTTTAATAAAAACTTTATGACTTACGAAGGCGGCAGTTTAGATGCCTTGGGAATTGATGATGGCAGCAGGGATGTACCCGAAGCCGCGCTAAACGATTTGCAAGCATATGGTATAGGTATGAGTGAAGAGGAAGCCAACCGATTGAGGGCAGCTACAGAATCCTTTGACAATAATATGGATTTCAGCCGTCAGCGTTCTTTTATGGACCACAGCCATTCCTTAGCCCTGGGAAATCAATCCAGATTGTTCAACCGCCCAATTGGATACAATATTTCCCTTTCCTATAAAAGAAGCTTTGATTACTACGACAATGGCGAATCCGGCAGATATGTATTGATAGATGATTACGACAGAACCCGCAGGTTGAATGCCGATTTAAGTCTTTCGGATGAAGCCTCTACCGAATCCGTTCTGTGGGGCGGAATGTTCAATACCAACTATAAAATCAACTCCAACAATAAAATTGGCGCCACTGTATTATACAATCAAAGTGCCGATAAAACCGCTCGTTTTCAGCAAGGCCGTAAGCTGATTGACGACCCTAGGTTGCGCTACCAAACCCGTTCTTTGACCTTCTTGGAGCGATCCATTTTTGCCGCACAGTTAAAAGGCGAGCATTTGCTCAAAAACCTAAACAATACTACGGTAGATTGGGTATCCTCTTACACCGTTTCCTCACAGGATGAGCCCGATATGCGCTTTTTTACCAGCGGATTTAGGGTAAACAATGGCGATACGCTCCACAGTATAGAGCCTTCCGTTAGTCAATTGCCCACGCGCTATTACAGGGAAATGCAGGAAATGAATGTGGACAATAAGCTCAATATCACAGTGCCTTTCAATCAATGGGGCGGACAAAAATCCAAATTTAAGTTTGGCGGATCATATGTTTATAAAAACAGGGATTTTAGGGAAGACCAATACAGATTTGCTCGTCAAACCAATGCGTATTCAGGAGATCCCGATACCCATTTGGCAGCAGATTCATTGTTTGGCCCAGAAAACGACAAGGGTGTTTATGCACAAACTGCTTTTGAGGCAAAAAACAATTACGATGCCTATGAAAAAACAGCAGGGGCTTATGTAATGGTGGACATGCCCTTGGTTTCTACCCTGAAATTCAGCGGGGGCGTTCGCATGGAACATACCGATATTCTTCTCGAAAGCTTTGATGAGGATGTAGAAAATGGCGAATTGAACAATACCGATTTCTTGCCATCGGCCAATTTCAATTATGGATTGAGCGAGAAAATGAACCTGCGCGCATCCTACAACAGAACTTTGGCCCGACCTACTTTTAGGGAGTTGGCACCATTTGCCTCTTTCTCCTTTATTGGCGATTTCATCTTGCTGGGGAATGCAGATTTGCAGCGTACCTTGATCGACAATGTGGATTTGCGCTGGGAGATGTATCCCAATCCCGGAGAAATATTTTCGGCCTCCGTATTTTACAAGGATTTCAAAAACCCCATTGAGCGCGCCTTTAATCCATTGGCACCCAATTCAGATGAGTTGAACTACAGAAATGTAGATCGTGCGCAGTTGATTGGTGTTGAACTTGAATTTCGCAAAAACCTAAACTTCATTTCCGAGGCACTTCAAGATTTGTCGCTAGGTGGAAACTTCACCTATGTCTATTCCCGTGTTGATATTGCAGAGGACGAGTTGGCCAATATTAGAAACCTAAATCCCGAAGCTGAATCCACTCGCCCCATGTTTGGCCAATCGCCTTATATCATCAATGCATTTATCAATTACGACAATGACAAAACAGGCACCAATGTGAATATGGCATTCAATATTTTCGGTCCGCGCCTGGCAGTTGTTATCCCTAGCGCAACGCCCAATGTGTACGAAAAACCAAGGCCATCGCTTAATTTCAGCATCAGTCAAAATATCGGAAAGCATTTTGCGCTCAGCTTAAATGCCAATAATTTGATCGATCCGGACTATGCACTGGTTTACACTTTCAAAGACACTGAATACGCCTACCAATCCTACAATATTGGCCGTACATTCAGTCTGGGCTTTACTTATTTTATCAAGTAATCATAGCCCTGAAAAGAGCGAATTCCCTCTAAGGAAGAGAGCTGTCATCTTTTTTTTCAAAGATGACAGCTCTTAATTTAAAATCCAATGGGTCATGACCCATTGGAAAAACAGAGTAAAAGTCTGAACTCATGGCCACCGCTCGCGTTCCCGACTTGAAGTGCCTGCCTGTGCCGGTAGGCAGGCGGGACAGGCTCCACGAGTGGGGTATTGGTCAGCCTCTGGATGGTCAGTATATTGGAATATTTTGCGGATTTTACCACAACTATAAAAGGGCGTAATAAGCTTATTTGGTATGGTGCCGAAAAAAGTTGATAAAGCAAATAGATGGCTTTTTTGCGTTTTTGCTTTATATCGGTTGTAATTTAATTTTTCTCTTTCTCCCTAAGGGCAGCTTTCACTTTTTCCCTGCGGGTGTTTAGGTAATCACTGGATTTGCCTTCAAATGAATTGAGGTGATCTCTGATAGCCTTTACTACTTCCAGGTTTTCGCTTCTTACTTTTCCCTGAAATAATTTTGCCAGGAAAGGTGTCATGGGTTCCACAAAGCTATTGTACACCATAAGTGTTTTGCCTTTAAATGGGTGGAATGATATATAGCCATAGGTATCGTTAAAGTGTTCGGCCTCAACAAAATACCAGATCAGGCGGTAGTGGTTTTCATTGGGGTGTTCCAAAATATTCCCAGTGGTGTAATTGCTTTCATTCACCGGCCAGGGTACTTCTGCTTTTATGGAGGCGTAGATTTCCCAGGGCTTTTTGTACTCTTTTACGCCCGATTCCATAACGCGGGGAATATAGTTCTGCTGCGCCTTAAAATCAGAGAAAATGGCCAGACCATCTAGTGGCGAAATTTCCACAAAAGTATAAGAAGTGGTTTTCGGCCAGGGCATGCCCTCTATTTTTTCTTCACGAACTACCACTTCACCATTATGCAATTGTTCTTTTTCAGCAGACGTGAAGTTATACTGCTGATCTTGAGGAGTGGAAAAGAGAAGAAGGATAGAAAGAATAAGAATGCCCATGCCTGTAAAGTTGCTGATTTTTTAGAGGGTTTTCAAAGTGCGTTGGAGCGTTTTGCCTTAATAACTTGAGTTCGATAATTATTTAAAAGCTGAGCACTAAAGAATTCCCGAACTCAGGTTAATATATTAGAAAGGCAAGTATTCAGGCAATTAAATTTATGGGGATGAGAAAATCATTTTCTCTATTTGAAGGATGTGGTTTGATTATTCATTCTTTTTGTCTTTTGTTCTGAATCTATCAAATCTTTAGGGAGTTTCCTGTTTACTTGAAGGTTTTTATATGTGACACTTGTTCGATCTATTTCGCTCCTTAGTCTTTCAAGCTGATCTGGGGGGAGTGCGGTTACAATTCTTAGCAATTGTCCAAAGCCGATATTTGCTTTCACCTTCATGCTACCTAATTTACAAATTATTTTGATAAAACAACTAAATACTTAAAAAATAATGATCAGTTGGTTTTTCAGGATTAAGATTTTAAAAACGCAAAATATATTTCTATATTTAAAAGCATTATTTCATAAAGTATTAAAATCAAAAATCATGAACAAAAGAATTTTTACAGTAAGCGTATTGGTTTCCGTTATTGCAATTGCAAGCTTGTTTTCGGCCTATGTGGCTGCTCCTCAAAGTCAAGAGAAAGATGTTGTAACTATTAGAATAAACGATCACATTATAAAAAAGTCATCAGCTATTTATGTTGTTGAAGGCGGTGAGTCCAGAATTGTCGATTTAGAGAGGTATGATATTAGAGATTCTGAAAATTTCAGGACATTATCGAAAGTTATTGAGGAATACATTAAAAAGGGTTATAGTATAGAAAGCGCAACTTCTGTTAGTTTTAATGGCGGTGGAACTTCCCAAGCTATAGTCCATGATTATGTATTGGTGAAATAGTTTTTTGTGTATTGGCTTTTCCAAAGTTTATTCCGATAGCCATCGGAATTGGAAAAAGTTTATCCTATAATTTAGGCAATTAACGGTCTGACGGCTATTATATGGCTGCATAATGCCGTCTGACCGTTTGTGTTAATCTGTAGAAAGGTTTTTTTTAAGATCGGTTACGACATTTGTATCGATTAAGAATTTCTTTCCCATTCTTTGCGCATTTGATCCAATTCTTGATGCATTAGGTCTGATTCTTCAGTAGTAATACTGCCTTCTAAATCTTTTGAAAGCTTTGTTTTATTTTTTTTGGGGGAATGCTTTATCACCTTAATTAAATTTAGTGCTTCTAATTGCTCTATCAACTTTAAGGCTTTTTCACTATTTACTTGAATGGTTAGTGTTTGATGGCCCATGATTATTAGCGTTTTCTAAAGAGATTAAACATTGTCTAATTTACGGATAAATCAAAGCGTAACAATAAAATAACGGATTTGAATAGGGATAATTCACTGAGCGCTTATATATTTTGAACAAAATTTACGTTTGCCAAGACTTCCAAAGTCTCAAAGACTTGGGAAGTCTGATAGCATAGGAAACCAAAAGCAACTTTAGGCACTTAAGAAACCTTCACCTTCTCCCCAACGCCACAAGCTTCCAACATCAAATTGTGCAGTTCGGTGTTCAATACAAAAGGATTGAGCAATTCGCTGCCCGGGCCCAATGCGGAAACTTCCACAAAATCCGAAGTGTGGTGATCTCCTCCAAAATGTACTGAAGTGTGCTCTCTTTGAACCATTGCCAGTTTTTCAAAAGGCAGTTTGTAAGGGTCTTTTTGATCTTTTTTGCTAAGGCTTTGAATGTGTTTTACCAGTTCACCAGCAGCATCTTTTCCGATGGCATAACCATGAGCAAATTCAATCCGCTCGATTAACTGAGCTGCATTTGCAGGTGCATCGTTCTGAACCAAAATCCATTCATTGCTGTGCTTGAATTTCTGGATATTGTCAAAATTATCATTGGCTTTGCTGCCATAATACAATCCTGGGTTGGCATTGCCGTGATCTGTTGTGATAATTACCAAGGTTTCTTTGTCTTTTTCCGCAAAATCCAAAGCTACTTTCACCGCATCGTCAAAAGCAATTTGATCGAATATCAATCCACCTACATCATTTCCGTGGGCAGCCCAATCCACTTTGCCGCCCTCTACTTGCATTACAAAGCCATTGGGATTCCGCTTCATTTTGTCAATGGCAAATTGGGTCATTTCGGCCAGCGTTGGCACGGTATTTAGTTTTTCCTTGTCGGAATTGTGATCTACGGTATAGGGCAGGGCATTGTCATCAAAACCCCCCAGTAGCGGAGCATCGGATTGCAGCTCGGCTGTCATGCTTTTTTTATTCAAAGCTACTTTAAAACCATTGTCCCTGAATTTTTGATACAGGTCTAAACCATCCTCTCTTTTTTCAGCATTGAAATATTTATCTCCACCGCCCATCAATACATCAAATTTTAGGGGCAGGTATTTTTCGGCAATCACGTCTTGCTCTTTCCTTGTATGGTGATTTATACAAAACGAAGCGGGCGTGGCATGGGTAATGGGGACTGTTGTCACGCATCCTACCGCTTTGCCTTTTTCCTTGAATTTTTGCAAAATAGGTTTGTATTTTTCGCCATCGGCACTCATGTTTAACATTCCATTCGGAATACGAACACCACCGCCCCAGGCAGCTCCAGCGGCTGCAGAATCAGTTACCAAGGAATCGGAAGAAGCAGTATCCATCAGGCTGCGCTTTACACGACCTTGCTTAATCAAATCAACCCAAACGCTGCCCTTTCCTTTCATTCGCTGAAGCATGTGGTCGGCCATAGTGAGTGTGCCGGTGCTCATTCCATCGCTCACCAGAAAGATGATGTTTTTGGCTTTTTTGCCCGCATCAACGGATTGTTTCTCTTTTGATTCCTCTAAATTGACACATCCTGGCAGAATTAAACCTGCGCCAACGGTGGCCACTGCACCTTGCCTAAAAAAACTTCTTCTTTTCATAATATTGATTTAAATGGGGAATTGGTTAACGCTACTGCGATTTTAAGTAATTCTCAGCGCATTTTTTAATAATTGCGTGTTAATCCTTGGTTAAGCCGTTTACCACATAAGCAGATCCCGGCATGGGCAGCACAAATTCAGGATGTTCTGGGAATTTTTCCTTGATGTAAATCCAGTGCTTCGAAATATTGGATTTGGCTACTGCCCGAACGGGAGCGGTTTTTTCCTGCATGAAATTTTCCCAATGACCAAGAAAAACCAATTGCGGCTCAATATAATTGACCATTTCTTCCAATTCCCTGATCTTTTTACCCTTTAGGGCTATTGACAAAAATGCAATGTCCACGGGATGATTTATCAGCATTTCTTTGGGGAAATATCCAGCAGGTTTTTCACCATTGGAAGTTTGTATAAATATGCGGTACTGTATTTTTCCTTCATCCAAAAAATCTACCAAATAACTCAAAGGCTGTCCCATTTTCCAGCGTTTGGCTTTTACGGGAGCTTCCTCCAATGCCTCGTGATAATGTCCGCTGTAGAGCGTAATGCCCATAAAATGACTGGGGTGTTCTGCCTCAAAAGCCATCAGGCGCATACTGCTATCAATGCTGTAAATCCACTGCCCGGGTTGCTCGATATTGCCCATCAAATCATTCACCTTTTGCACTTTTGCCAATTTCTGATTGTAAGCCGCTACGGTATTTACGGCCGTTTCGCTTCCAGCAAAAACCACTTTATCGGGCTCCACAAAGTTGCTCATGTAGGGCCAATCCATCAGGTGATCGTAATGCGCATGTCCAATGCTGACCATTCTCGTTTTTTTCAAATCAACAGCCGCTATAAACGAATCGACAATACTCGTGTCCGTAGCTATTTTTCCAAAAACAACTTTTTTGCTCACGGGATTGGAAATAAATGGATCGGTCAATAAAGCCTTGCCTTCCAGCTCTATAAAGAAATTGGTTACGCCAAAAAAATGGATGTTTAGAGGAGGTTTGTTTTCCTTTTTTGAAATCCGCAATTCCCCACCTTGGTGTATGATGCTTTTGTCCTGGATTTTTCTGCTGCACTGCGCAAAAATCAATAGTATTGGCAATAAAAAAAGGGCTATTCTAATTTGAGTAGCCCTTTGAACTGAATGTTTTTTCATACTAATTTAGTTGCCTTTTGGATTGCTGTTTTGCATTTGATTGGGATCAGCAGGCTGTACCTGCATATTTTTATTCAAAGGTTGGTACTCAGCAGGTACTTTAAATTTATCATCACTAACGGATTGTTTTTTAATGGAAGTGATTTTTTGCGAGTAAAGCAAGTTACCGCCCGTGTTTGCAGAGTTGATTTCCAGGGGAATTGCATTGATGCCTTTTTCTTTTAAATTTTTCAAAACACTGCTGGAAAGTAAAATAGCTGGCATATCATGCATATTAATAGGTGTTTTATCACTTACCCATACAGTAGAAATTTTATCGGGGGATTCCACTTTCATTTTTATGGCAGAATAACCGGATACCAGTTTGGTATCGTCTGTCTTCTGGATTTCAGAACCATAGCCGGGCTTAATGCTATTTGTTATGGCATCTTGTGGAATTTCATAAACCACTTTCTTTCCATCGGCATCAGATAACATCTGCATCAGGTTGTTGCCCGCAGCTATCAAAAAGATATAGCTGTAGCTTTCTCCGGCTTTAGTTCCTGAGTATTCCAGGCGGTGATTGCCATTTTTGATATACCATTTGATATCGGCTTTTTCCTGAATTTCGTTATTCACAGTAGTCATGTCAATAATGCCCTCAAAAGGTTTTTGAGCAATCGAAATGCCAGCAAAAAACAAGGCGCATAAAATTAATATTGATCGTGTCATTGTGTATTTGTTTTAAATGGTTAATTGCCCACTCTACCCTTCAGGAAAGTAGTATTATACACCTGATCGGTTAGATTAAGCGGGTTTCCGTTTCTTTTAACAGCATATCCACCATCACCTGCAGCGGGAATTGGAAGAGGTATTGGTATGTTAAGATTGGTAACTATCGGAATGGTAATAGGGCCTATAAACGGAATGTTTACAACAATAGATGCTGAAAGTGAAACCTGGAATAGTCCTGCAGTTCCGGGAAATCCATAAGCACCACCATTTCCACCTCTTACATTGGGGTTGATAGTAATGGAAACAGGCCCCTGTTGAATATTAATGGGCAATTGCAAAATACCACCTTGTCCAGGCGTACCAAATATACCATCAGAACCATCCAATCCCTGAGAGTAAAACTGGATACCGACAAGCGTGGGGATATTTCCGCCATCACCGCCACCGGCACCACCACCGCCACCGGAGCCGATCAAAAATCCGAAAAAGATAGGGCCGAGCGGAATGCCAATTTGAAATGCTACGGCACCACCGCCACCGCCACCGCCAAAAATATAGCCATTGTTCAGCACGGATGTATTGGCAGAAATTCGAATGGCATCGCCACCATCAAAGCCTTCTCCTGTATAGCCGAAATTGGGATCAGTAGCTGTTCCTCCATCTCCACCTGCGCCTATAATTTGACCATTGTTTACAATAGCTACACGTGAGCCTGTAGGAATTGGGCCCATAGAATAAGCGGGTATTGGAGGAACAGGAGGGACAAATGGTATGGCAGGAATGCTGGTTCCTTCTAAGGAAACGCCTGCAAGCACTTCATTGACCACACATACCGGGTCATTTGGTGACAAAAGCAATTGCGGATAGGTGGTATACAAGTCCACACTCATTATATAATTTGACTGGTTGTTATTCACATCTAAGTAATAGCAGGGTTCCAAGTATAGCGAGTAAACAATATTATAGATGCTGGAGCCGCAAAGCGCCTGGATAATAATGGCGTGGGAACCATCGGGAGTAAATGGAGTTACTTTAATGGTCAGGTCGCTGGATCCGGTAGAAAAAACCGGGTTTTGGCTAAAATTTGCTGACATGCCCTGCGGCAATACATTTACAATGTTAAGTGCAATATTTTGAGCTGCTCCTGTATTTTGCACAATATCGAGGGTAATAGTAATCGAATCGGTTTGCGTTCGGTCAATGGTATCGGCAATGCTGCTGGGCGTAATAGTGAAAAAACAATCGTCACAGTTTCTTTGGAAGACATTGATCCAGCAAGTGCCATTGTAGTATTGGTGTGTGCTGTCGTCCACATTGAAAATTGCCAGGCCTGTTGCCGGATCATTGATTAAATCTCGCTCAGCCGTACTCATGCGTGGCTGTAAAAAACCTTTTTCGGTCGATTCTAAATCTAAAATTGCTGAAGAATCTGGTGTTAAAGTTCCTATACCTACATTACCTCTGTTAATTTGACTGAATAATTCAGGGGATAAAAGCAGTGTAAATAAAAAGAGCAATCCAACCTTGAGATTGAGGAAGCAATACTTCATTTGACGATGTTTTTTTACGAGCAATATCCTACAAATATAGGTAAAAATGTGTATTGAGTTCAAGCTTTGGTATTGTTAAACCCTGACATTTAAAAATCACCAAAGAGGTTTCCTTTATAACATGATAAGTTGTTGATTTTCAAATCGTCTGACTTGTACTGACCTAAAGTGTCAGTATTATACAATAGGAAAACTATTGCATAATTCTGGTTAAATAGCATTTGAGATTACAAACCTGAGCTCTTAAATAATTATCTGTCAAGACACTTGTCGTCTTGATTGAACTCAGGTTACAAGGTACATCACTTAATTGTACATGCTCTCCAGGAGGCTTTTGTATTTATTGACCACTTTTTTGCTCTTGATTTTCAAAGTTGGGGTAAGCAGGCCGTTCTCCGGTGTGAAATTTTCATCCAATATTTTATAGTACTTGATTTGCATGTATATTGCCAATTGTTCATTGGCTTTATTTACTGCATTATTCACTTCTTTTTCCACTCTGGTTTTGTCCCAGCCTCTGTTTTCTGCCATTAATTTATCTATACAGAGCAGTGCAACGATGTATTTTTTTTGATCTCCGTAAATAAAGGCAGATTCAACAATTCCACCATTCATCAGGAGTTTTTGAATGATTGCCGGAGGAATATTTTTTCCGCCCGAAGTAATAATCAATTGTTTTTTTCGGTCTGTGATTTTCACAAACCCTTCATCATCTATTTCGCCAATATCCCCTGTTTTGAAATAGCCATCATCCGTAAAACTGGCTTTTGTCGCTTCGGGATTATTGTAGTATTCTTTGAATATATTAGGGCCTTTCACCAGAATTTCCCCATCATCGGCTATTTTGATATCCACTTTTGGAATGGCCTGTCCTACAGTGCCAAATTTAAAAGCTTCAGGTTTGTTTACAGTATAGGGAGCAGTTCCTTCTGTTGCTCCATAACCTTCGTAAATACTCAAATTTATAGCGTAAAAAAAATTTGCAATTTCAGGGTTGAGTGGAGCACCTCCGGAAATAAAAAATTTGATGTTCCCGCCAAACATCTCTTTCACTTTGGAATAAATCAATTTATTGGCCAGCGCATGTTGCAGGCTTAATGGAAAAGGGATATTCTGTTTTTTCATGCGATATGGAGCTGTTTTGTGCCCCACCTCAACTGCCCAGTTAAAGAGTTTCTTTTTCAATCCTCCAGCGGTCTCCAGCCCAATTTGAATTTTGGAATAAATCTTTTCGAAAACACGTGGCACGGCAGCAATAAACTCCGGTTTCAGTGCTTTGAAATCTTCCAGCAAGGTCTCGATACCTCCGGCATAGGCAATGGTTTTTCCATTGTATAGCGGTAAATAATAACCGCCAATTCTTTCCAGTGCATGTGCCAATGGCAAAAAGCTGAGGTTGCGCTCCATATTTTCAAAAGCTTCGGGACTGTGTGCTTTCATCTGTTCCAAAGTGGTGAGGTAATTAAAATGGCTCAAAACCACTCCCTTTGGATTTCCGGTAGTTCCGCTGGTATAAATAATAGTGAGTGTGTCATCTCCCTTGGTTGTCTTCACCCTTCTTTTTATTTCTTCTTTATGGTTTTCTATGCCCTGCATTTTATTAAAGGCCTCAAAAAAATCAGGATCTGGATTTTCAAAATCTTCAAATACCCAGGCTTTTTTTACAAAAGGCAAATCAGATTTTCTTGAATGTACTTTATCCACCTGCTCCTGATTCTCCAAAAAAAGAAACTTTGCTTGTAAATCTTTGAGAATGAATACCATTTCATCTGCTACGGTAGTTGGGTAAACGGCCGAAACAATGCCTCCGCTGAGCAAAATGGATAAATCTGAAAAAATCCATTCCTTTCGGGTTTGGCTCATTATTACGGCTCTATCGCCTTTATGAATACCTACCTCTATTAAAGCGCCTGCAAGTTGGAAGGTTTTGTCCTTAAGCTGCTTGTAGGACATTTCTTTAAAACCCGCTTCGTTTTTGTAAACAACTGCCGGATGATTTTTTAATGTTTCAAGATTATTAAGGAGTATTTCACTTAGGTTTTGGTATTGCATTGTTTTTTTGTCAGGAAATTATGAATAAAAATCATGAATTTGAAAACCACATACTTGTTAAGTGGTTTAAGGATAATGTATATTTGCATGCTTAAAAAAAGAATAGATGTCGAGATTACACGAGTTAAAAATCAAGAAAATAAAGTCTGAAACACCTTATGCAAAGGTTGTTACATTTGATATACCAGAGGATTTAAAATCTGATTTCAAGTACATACCTGGTCAATATATTACTGTAGAAGTAGAGGTGGATGGCAAAAAAGAGCGCAGGGCATATTCTCTGTGCAGTAGCCCTGTAATGGATGATGATCTTTCTGTGGGGGTGAAGAAAGTGGAAATGGGTAAGGTTTCGGGCTATATAAATGATGAGGCCAAAGAAGGAGAAAGCATTCGTGTGATGCCACCCATGGGTAATTTCACAGTAAATACTGACTCTACAAGAAAAAAACATTATGTGCTTTTAGGCGGTGGAAGCGGAATTACACCCTTGATGTCTATTATCAGAACAGTTTTAGTGCAAGAGCCCAATAGCAGGGTGACACTTTTTTACGCCAATCGCGATGAGGAATCCATTATGTTCAAAAGTGTATTGGATGAACTGGAAAATAAATATCCCGAGCGGCTGGAAATTTTCCATTCCCTTGACCGAACCACTGTCGACTGGGTAATCAACAAGGGCTACCTGACCCGTGATATTTTGCAGACATTGCTTAAAAACAAATTACCTGCTGCGCCTCAGGATTTTGATTATTATATCTGTGGGCCAACTCCTTTGATGTCAATTATTGATGAAGCGCTAGAAGCTTTACAAATTCCTGAAAAGCAAATACACAAAGAGTTTTTCACCGCTAAATTGAAAACCGAAGAAAAGAAAGAAGAGCGGGAAGTTTCTGACAGCCCTTTGGACAGTGCAGAAATTCACCTTACAGTTGATGGCGAAGATTATGACTTTGAATACAAAGGGGAAGATTCATTGTTAGAAGCAGCATTAGACAATGACATTGACGCGCCCTATGCCTGCCAGGTTGGTGCTTGCTGTACTTGTCGTGCCAAGGTATTTGAGGGGAAAGTGGTAATGGCCGATCGCGAATCGCTGTCAGATGAGGAAATTGATGAGGGCTATGTTTTGACCTGCCAATCAAAGCCGCTTACACCAAAAGTGATTTATACTTATGATGAGTAAGGAGATATTGCCCGAAATATTGAAGGCTTAATTTTTTATGTACAGTCCACCCAGTTCTTTATCAAATTAAAGTTTACAATGCCTAAAACTATTGAGCTAAAACTTTGATCTTCATAACTTGATTCACTGTTTACTTATTTTGTCATAAATAAATTTGTCAAGCGCATACTTGCCCGAACCACTTATGGCAATTACCAGGTAAACAGTGAGATACAATAATGCCATTTCTTTATCTTGAAGTGCATCCTCTGCATGAACTATAAAAGCTGCTACAGCCAAAGTGATTATTAGCGGTATTGAGGCCAACCGTGTAGCTGCCCCAAAGATTAAAAGCATTGAACAAAACACCTCTGCAAAAACTGCTAAAGCCAATGAAGCAAATACGCCTACTCCCAATGGATCGGAAAACTTAATAGGATCATCACCGATTAATTTTAACCATTTTCCCCAGCCGTGAGTGATCATCAAGGCTCCAAAAACCAGGCGAAGAATAAGCAGTGAAAGATCAATATTATTATTGTATGTTCCGGGATTGAATAATTTTTTTAGCATAATTAATTTATTTTTTTTCTGTCAACAATTTGTTAATCAGGTTACTGATTTCTTTACCTCTTGTAAGTGTCATCATATGTGAACCACCCTCAATCAGATAATGGTAATTTACATTTTTCACGGGGATAACATTGTCTTTATTGCCGTGAATATGAATGATTGTGTTTGAATACTCCCTTCTGTCCCAATTGATAATCATATCTAAAGTTCGCTTTAGAAATTTAGGATCTTTTTCACCGAGCATTTTTTCGAATTTTTCTTTTTCTTTTTTTTGATCGGGCTCAACTATCGGGATTATCAGTTTTGAAATAGCTTTAAGAAAGCTTCCTGATAATAATCTATAAAAAGGCAATGCCTTAAACAGCTTATATTTTCCGGGCAATTCTCTATTGCTTTTTGCGCTGGAAATAACAATAAGCATTTCTGGTTTTAGAATTTCCTGAAGCTCAACAGCAATCATTCCTCCAATGGAAGTTCCTATGATCACTTTTCGCGGATGATTGTCAAACTGTTTGCTAAGCTGCATTGCATATTGCTTCATCGAGCAATTTTTTTCAGGAAGTTCAAATTCAATGTGCTTGTGCTCAAATTCAGGATTTAGCTCAAAATTGTCAAACAGCCTTGAGTCGGCACCCTGCCCGGGGATCAAATAAATTTTAAAGTCATTATTCATTGAGTAAATTAAAGAAAAGGAGCATTGAAATAAAATCCTGAAACTCATTTTAACATTAGAGTAAATATAAAGATTTGGATGAAAACATTTTTTCAATAAAATTGACTTTACCTGCAACGATTTGTAGCTTAGATTTGTCTTAGTAGTAGTGTTTCTAATCTCCAAAGTTTCTCTTTACAAATGAAGTATTTTCTTAGTGCGTTTTTCCTGATGTTTTTATTTTCGGGATGCACTACATTAATTAATTTATGGCGCTATAAACTTCCTGATATCGCTGATGTTTATCGCATGCCAAGGCATGAACTCAAAAAATCTACTAATCCCTATGTATTTCCACGAAAAGAAGTAGGAAATATTCCTGACCCTGCCTTGTGGGCAGTTGAAAATATCGGGTATTTTCCAAGAAAACAACCTGTTGTAAAAAGGTGGGATTCTCCTGAAGATTTTCTTGAGCGCTCCAATACAACTGCATTGATTGTCATTCAAAATGATACCATTCGTTATGAGAATTATTTTAATGACTTTGATCAGGACATGCAATCCATTGTTTTTTCAGTGAGTAAAAGTTTTGCTTCGGCACTTGCGGGTATTGCTCTTGAAGAAGGAAAATTTAGCAGCCTGGACCAGCCAATCAGTGATTTTATTCCTGAATTTAAACAGGGCAAAAAAAATGAAATCACGATCAATCATTTGCTGCAAATGACATCAGGGCTTGATTTTTACGATTACAGCACGCTCTACAAATTGATGGAGTTGTATTATTCCAATGACCAGACAACAATGATTGAAAAAGTGCCCATGCGCTATGAGCCGGGTACTGTATTTAAATACAAATCTTATTCTACTTTTTTACTGGGAATATGCATTGAAAAAGCTACGGGAAAACCTTATTACGAATACCTTCAAGAAAAATTGTGGGAACCTCTCGGAATGGAATACGATGGCTATTTTACGGTGGATAAAGAACGCAATCAAAAAGCCTATGGTGGAATAGCTGCCTGTGCCAGGGATTTGGCAAAATTTGGCACTTTGTATGCCAATAAAGGAAAATGGAGAGGAGAACAAATTCTTCCCGAATGGTGGGTGGAGCGTTCTAGTATGCGCGACACTTCAGAGGGCTCTGCATGGCGTTATTCCAATTGCTTCTGGCTGGACACTTATCCACAGGAGAAAGCAATGACCACTAAAAAAGATTTTTTTGCCGGAGGTTACAGAGGACAGGCCATTTATGTCAATCCTGAATTGAATATAGTTATTGTAAGGCAGGGGAAAAGCGAACGGGGTTTCCGCTGGGGCAAAAGCTTATCGAAATTAGCAATGGTTTGGGATGCGCATCAGGAAATAGTAAGCGAAAGTCAATTGCAATTTGTGGAAGGGAATTACCAGGGTAAAAATGGTAAATCACTTTCTGTTAAATTTGAAAACAACAAGCTTAGTATTATTGGCTTTAATGATTGTGATGATGAACAGCTTAAGCTCACCCGAATCTCAGGAGCCAGTTTTTCAGCCAGCTCGGGAAAAGTAAAGGCAACGCTTGATTATCGAAACCAAAATATTTTGGGAATGGCCATAGAAATACCGGGCCAGGAATATTTCTTCGCTAAAAATGACTCGGTAGTCCAATGAAGCAAAGATTTCTCTTTTTTATTGCTGTTGTATCCTTGTACTATATTTTCTTTTTGCCAATGTTGTATGCCGGGGGAAGTTTTTTCCATTCTGAATTCAGACAGTTAATTCCCGGTCTTTTTTTGCCCAAAGCAATTAATATACTGAACGCCAAAACCTGGACTTCAAGCCAAATAGAAAAAATATTTATTTACTCAACTAAACTTACTTTTTATCCATGAAAAAACTGCTTTCATTACTATTCTCATTCCTATTTATTTTTCAATTATCAGCACAGCGCAATTATGCAGAACATGTAACAATCGTAAGAGATAAGTTTGGCGTGCCGCATATTTTTGGTGAAAAAGATGTGGATGTTGCCTATGGTCTGGCCTGGGCCAATGCAGAAGACGACTTTAATACCATGCAGGAAACTATAGCAGCTGCCAAAGGCCTTCAGGCACGTATCCTGGGCAAGGATGGGGCCAATATGGACTACCTGGTGCATGCCTTTAGATCCAGGGAGGTTGTGGAGGAGCAGTATGACAAGCAGTTGACGCCTGAATACAGGGCTTATATAGAAGCTTATGCAAAAGGAGCAAATGACTATGCCGATGCCAATCCAAAAGAGATTTTACACAAAAAAATATTCCCCATTACAGCCCAGGATATTCTTGTTGGTTCTCACCTAATTACCGGGCTCATTTCCTATGCGCATGTGCCTATTCAAAAAATTATGAAAGGGAAATATGACGATGAAAAAATTAAATTCGGCTCCAATGCATTTGCTTTTGCGCCTGATAAAACCGAATCAGGAAATCCCATTCTTTGTGCCAATCCGCATTTGCCATTTGAGGGTTTTATAAGTTGGTATGAAGCACATTTGCAGAGCGAAGAAGGGCTTGATGTATATGGCGCTACATTTCCGGGGGCTTCTTCCATTTTTGTGGGTACCAATCAGTATTTGGGCTGGACACATACTTTCAATAAATTGGATTTGGTGGATGTCTATAAATTGAAAATGCATCCCGATGAAAAGCTCAAATACGAATACGATGGAGAATGGCTTGAGCTGGAAGAACGCAAAGTGAAATTGAAAGTGAAAGTTTCATTTTTACGTATTCCCGTTGGGAAGAAAACCTACTGGAGCAAACTTGGTTTTGTAATCCAGTCCAAACAAGGCGATTTTTATGCCATTCGCTGGGCCAGTAATATGGACATCAATGCATCGCAACAGTGGTACTACATGAATAAAGCCACAAATTTTGATGAGTTTTATGAGACATTTGATATGTTGGCTATTCCCCGTTTCAATACCGTTTATGCCGACAGGGAAGGGAATATTTTATATATCAATTACGGAAAACTGCCCAAAAGAGACAGCGCACGCGACTGGACAAAAGTTCAGCCCGGCCATACCTCAGACTTGGTTTGGGATGAATTCTATACCATAGAGGAATTGCCGCAGATCAAAAATCCCGACTGTGGCTATGTGTTCAATACAAACAATACACCCTACAATGCCACTTGCGAGGAGAAAGATATGCCGTTTAAATGCTTTCCCAGCCATATGGGCTTTAAATCCACCAATAACAATCGCAGTTTGCGTTTTATGGAATTGATTGATTTGTATGATAAAGTCAGTTATGAAGATGTAAAGGATATAAAGTTTGACAACAAATACCCTGAAAGCGGGGTTTTTCTCGATTCGTTAAATATTATTTCCGAAATAGATGCTGCAAAATATCCTGAACTTGAAAAATATATCAAGAAGATGCAAGCCTGGAATAAAGAAGCAAAACCTTACTCCATTGCAGCGACTTATTTTCTCCTTACTTTAGATTATGTATTTCAAAAGAAAAACTATACCGATAAGATTTTTTACCAGGGGTTGGAAATGAACGAGGCTTTGTTTATAGAAGCACTTGGAGCAAGTATAGATCATTTGGAAAAACACTTTAAATCCGATGAAGTGCCTTTGCGCGATATTCATGTTTTAAGAAGGGGCGACAAGGAAGTTTTCCTGCCTGGTTTTCCCGATGTATTGGCGGCCAATTATACCAAAAAAGCCAAAGATGGAAAGTACGTTGCTTATGTTGGTGATTCTTATACGCTTATTGTGGAATATGGCCCCAAAGGGCCGGTTAGAATGGAGTCTCAGGTGGCCTATGGTGCTTCTGCAAAACCCGAAAGTCCGCACTATACAGACCAGATGGATTTGTTCAGCAAACAGATCACCAAGAAAGTGACTATGAACAAAAAACAGATTTTTGAAAATGCCAGGGCTGTTTATAAGCCGGGGGAAGTTCAATAATAATTTTGTGCATTGAGCTTAATTTTCTATGCAATAAAATATTGGAAGAACTGAACCATATTCCATTTTTGTTATAATAAAAAAACACGGAAAGAATAGCAGTTGACGAAAATGGTGATATCGGTTTCGGCACCGATGCTCCGTCCTATACCTTAGATGTAACCGGCACTGTTGCCGCCTCGCAATATCTTGTAAACACCGCCACAGATACCCACGACCTGCTTGCACTCATCCTTCAACTGAAACAAGAAATTGAAATGCTCAAAAAAGAGCTGAACCTGATAGCAGAGAAGTAAGATTTATTCGATATATTTAGAAAACAAAACCCTCTGAATTATGAAATCTTTTCTCTCCATACTGTTGATTTCTTTTTGTTATAGTGTGTTTGCACAATTACCCACATTAGATAAAAAAAGAGCTAATATCTGGTATTTCGGAACTGCCTATACAGGGTATGGCGCACCGGGGCTTGACTTTAGCAGCGGGCAGCCCGTTGTGCTTACCAATGGTGTAAATGTGGGCAGCACTGCCTGCACTATTAGCAATGCTGACGGTAACTTACAGATGTATCCTACTCAGTTTCCGTTTATTGCCAATGCATTGCACGACTCTATGGCAAATAGTAAGGTAATAATGAGCGGCTCATCGCAATATACCAGCCAACCTCAACATTATTTATTTGTCCCTAACCCTTCAAACAATGGTTTGATATATATATTCACTTATGAAAGAGGAGGAAATTATCCTCCCTATTTATATCATATTGTAGATATGAATATGGAAGGGGGCTTAGGCGCGATAATATCTATTAACAATCCATTGTATGCCGACCCGACTGTGAAACAAACTGCCGTGCACCACAGCAATTGCAGAGATGTATGGGTGGTTTCTCACCAGCGAAATTCCAATAATTTTTATGCCTATTTGGTTACAGATACGGGTGTAGTTACCAATCCTGTTATTTCAAGTGCAGGGTATGTAATAAATAATACCAATGGATATTTTGGAGGCATGAAGCTTTCTCCTAACGGTAAGAAAATTGCATATGTGGCAAAATTATTAGGGGTCGTTCAACTATTTGATTTTGATAATTCTAATGGTATAATATCTAATGCTATCACACTTCCAACTGACAGTAGTTTAAACGAAAATAACCTTACTTTTTCACCCGATGGAACTAAATTGTATATATGCTCTGTATCGGGAGGCGGATTGCCTGCCATGATTCACCAGTTTGATGTATCCTCAGGTGATTCAGCAACAATAGTAAACAGCAGAGCATTGATAGGGCAAACTCCATTAATAAATCCCGGGTTTAGTTTACAAGGAATACATTTAGCCCCCAATGGAAAAATATACATAGGAAAACATGCTAACTCCAACCTGATTGATTCATTAGCTGTTATCCATAATCCCAACGCATTGGGATTATCCTGCAATTTTGAACTTCATGCAATCAGGTTATACGGAAGAAGCGGAACCGGACTGAATAATTTAATTCAAAGCTATTTTAATGAAGACCCTGCTGCATACCCCTGCTTTGTCGGTATGGAAAATCAGCATTTAACATTGTTAAATAATGATTCGGTAGCGATATATCCCAATCCTTTTTACGACAAGCTAACAATTGAATTAAATAAGCCGGTAAAAAACTGCCGGATAACTATTCATGATTTACAGGGAAGGGCATATTATATTGATAACAGAAATATACTAATCACTATGGAAATTATGAGAAAGAATATTCCACAGGGAGTATATATTCTGAAAATTCAGGGAGAAAATTTTCTGCACACCGCAAAAATCATAACCATTAATTAAACCTTAAAAACCACTCATTATGAAAACACAAAATCTTATCGGAATCATTGTAATGCTGGTAGCTTGCAATATTCAAACAGCTAAAGCCCAATCTTGGGACTTAGGTGGAAATTCATCTACTGGAGGAAATTTTATTGGAACTGTGGACAATGAAGATTTTCCAATTCACACATCTGGTTTTGAAAGAATAATGATAAAAGCCGGTGGCGATGTAGGCATTGGCACTTCTTCGCCCGCAGAAAAATTTGATGTATTTGGCAATATCAATGTGAGTGGGGATTATAGGATAGGCGGGGTGAGTATATTGAAAAATACCGGCACGGGAAATATGTTTGTGGGCGAGGGAGCGGGGGAGAATAATACAGGTGTGGAGGGAACCTTTTTTGGAGCTGGTGCTGGAACCAATAACAACTCAGGAGATTATAACTCTTTTTTTGGCTACAGCTCTGGAAGCGTTAATACTAGTGGCTCAGCCAACTCCTTTTTCGGAAATATATCAGGAGCAAATAATACAACCGGAGCATGGAACACCTTTATAGGGGCAGCTGCCGGATTGAGCAACACAACAGGTTCAGATAATGTTTTTATGGGAATTTCATCAGGTACGACAAATCAAACAGGTTATCAAAATACATTTGTTGGTGGTTATGCAGGCAACTTAAATTTCGATGGTGATTGTAATTCATTTTTTGGATATCATTCAGGTCTTAAAAACAGTAGTGGTAGAGTAAATGCGTTTTTTGGATATCTTTCTGGGTTAGAAAATACAACTGGTAGTTTTAATGCTTTCCTAGGATCAGGAGCTGGCTCATTTAATACAACAGGTTATGAAAACACCTTTGTTGGACAACAAGCAGGAGAAAGTAATACTACAGGTCATAATAATACATTTTTGGGTGCATATGCAACTCCCGGCTCAAGTAATTTGATAAATGCCACAGCTATAGGAGCATATGCTACTGCTACCGAAAATAACACCTTGATTTTAGGCAGCATTAACGGGCTTAATGGTGCTACGGCATCTGTCAATGTAGGCATAGGAACTACCACACCCGCCAATAAGCTTGAAATAGATCAGGGCACAGCGGACAATAGCGGGCTGAGGTTTACGCAACTAACATCGAGTTCTTCAACACAAGCTGCTAATGGAAAAGTACTTAGTGTAAACCCAGATGGTGATGTCATTTTGGTTGATAATCCGGGCGGAGGAGATGTATTAGCCTGTACCACTTCAACAGCTAATTTTTTGACAAAATGGATCAGTGGAACAAATACCATCTGTGAAAGTATTATCTATGATGATGGCCAAAGAGCTGGTGTAAATGTAATTCCTTCAATAGCAACACTAGAATCAAAAAATGAATTAGACTTGGCTGCAGTATATGGGATTAGCGAAGCAAATAATAATCAAAGTGCAATATACGGTGTTGTAGGTGAAAGTAGGGGTGCTCTAGACGTCAATTTAAGTATTGCAGGCTTTGCTGAAGAATCTACCTCAGCAACAAATTTAGCAGTTGCAGGTCAAGCATCAGGTTCTGAATCTGAAAATAAAGGAGTAAGTGGTATAGCAGAGCATTCAAGTACTACAGCAGTTAATGTAGGAGTACAAGGAAGGGCAGCGGAGTCTAGTCATGAAAATATGGGTGGTCGGTTTAGCGCATATGGCACAACAGGAGTTAACTATGGTATTTTTGCAGAAGCTGCTTATGGACCATTTGGAGCACCTAACCATTATGCTGGTTATTTTGATGGAGATGTACATGTAACCGGGGGGTTAACTTGGGTATCTGATCGCAAGTTTAAGGATAACATAACTAATATTGACCCTAATACTGCATTGCAGAGATTACTCCAATTAGAGCCTAAAAGCTATCATTATATGACTTCAGCTTTTCCTTCTATTAATCTTCCTGTAGGTAATAACCATTTCGGTTTGATTGCACAAGATGTGGAGAATGTTTTCCCAGAGCTTGTGAAAGATATTATCCACCCGGAGCAAAGAGACAATGATGGGAATACGCTGGTGCCTCAAGTGCACTATAAAGGTGTTGACTATAGTGGTTTTATACCACTGCTTATAAGTAGTGTAATTAGGCAACAAAGAGTTATTGATTCATTATCTTCTTCTGTTAATCAGAGACTTACTTCTTTAGAGCAGGGGATGATGGATTGTTGCGGGGCCAATCAACGGAAAACCAATTCAACTTCAGAAAATGAAACTTTTATTAATCAAATTGCAGTAGATTTAAATCCATTGCAGGTGGTATTGGAACAAAATGTCCCCAATCCTTTTGCAGAGCAGACAACAATATCTTATTATATTCCAAATGAAGTGAATTCATCTAGAATAATATTCTATGATGCAATTGGAAGAATTGTAAAGGAAGTAGATGTAGAGAATGGTTACGGGATAGTCACAGTTTTTGCTTCAAATCTTTCAGCGGGGACTTATAGTTATACTTTATTAATAGATGGAGAAGCAATAGAAACCAAGAAGATGCTTAAGTCAAATTAATATATAAAACATATAATAATATAGTAAATAATTTTCGTTTTGAGTTTTTTTACACGATAATTGAGTGTTCGTTTAAATTTAATGGATATGTATTAAATATAAACCATAAATCACTTTCATTTCTTTATATTTGAAACAAAAAAGCATGAACAAATTAATTTTACTACTCCTAATTTTCCCTGTGTTTACTTTAAGCGCACAAACTGAAATCAATAACATCACCTTGCCTGCGGTGTTGGACAAGGAAGGTTCAAAGCTGGTGCTAAACGGTGGCGGCATTCGTAAAAAACTGTTCTTCAAGATTTATGTAGGTGGTTTGTACTTGCCTGAAAAAAGCAAAAATGCAAAGGAAATCATCAATGCAGATAAGCCTATGGCCATTCGCCTGCACATCACATCAAGTATGGTGAGCAGCGACAATATGTCGGAAGCTACCCGCGAAGGATTTATAGCTTCTACCGATGGAAACACCGCGCCAATTCAAGATAAGATCGATGCCTTTATCGCTAATTTTTCAGGTGAAGAAATTACTGAGAATGATATTTTCGACCTCTATTATGTACCCGGAGAAGGAGTGAAGTCCTATAAAAATGGTAAATATATCAGCACTGTAAGTGGTATGGATTTCAAAAAAGCACTCATTGGCATCTGGCTTTCTGATAATCCAGTAGATTCAGGCTTGAAAGAGGCTATGCTAAATCTATAAGTTGCGCTTAAACAATGCTTAAGATTTATCTCCAGTTTTATAATTTTTCCCTATCCCTGCTTTGGGCGATTGTGCTAGTGCTTTTTGTAGCAGATTCCGGCAAGCTCGATTTTGTGAGTCTCACGCTTTTGAATATTGCACAAGGTGCAGCATTGCTCGAAATTCTGCATGCAGCTTTAAAATGGGTAAAATCCCCGGTCTTTACTACAGCCATTCAGGTCAGCTCACGTATTTTTATTCTGATATTGATCAATATATTTCATGGAGGGCCCTGGCCTGAATTTATGGGCATCAGCGGTTTGCAATTGGCTGTATTTGCCTGGTCGCTAACTGAAATTATCCGTTATGCATACTATCTCACACTTTTAAGAAATACTTCTATTGCTGTTTTGACCTGGTGCCGCTATACTTTTTTCATCTTTCTTTATCCCATTGGTGTTACGGGCGAATTGATGATTCTTTATGCCTGGGCCACTCAGCATGGAATAGCAGTTGATCAGTGGCAGGTATGGTTTATGGCTGTTGTTGCGGTATTGTACATCTTGTTCTTTCCGAAAATGTACCTTTATATGTGGAAGCAGCGGAAAGAAAAAATTTTGAATTAAGTTATCAACTACCTGTTCTGGTGCTCAAACTCTTTTCATAAAAGACTTTACCTATCCGGTCAATATGATCCAGCAAATCTTTGTTTTCAATTTTATGTAATAGTGCTATGTCTATTTTATAGGGCAACAGCAGGTCATCCAATTCATTTTCTAATTCTAATTGGATGCTAAGGTTCAGGAATTCACCCAGCAACACCAAGTCAATATCTGAACCAGGTCTGTAATTGCCTTTTGCACGTGACCCGTATATTATGACTTTTTCAATTTGAGGATATCGGGAAAACACGCTATGTATCTTATTTATATCATCACTTTCTAATCCAAAGAGCATTATTCAAAGATTTTACCTTGTTCACCACTTCTTTTATCTTCCATTAATTTTTGAAAATCAAGGAAAGCCTTGTGGTATTTATCAAGTATATTAATAAAAATTTCATTGGCAATTTCTTCATTGTATGTGTGAGAGGTTTTATTTCTGCTTTTGATCATTTCCATCCACACTTTTCCGTTGCTGATCAAGCCCAAAGAAAAAGCTTCTCTTGTGGCATCTTTAGAACCAAAAATCTCTGCATTACCATGATCTTTTATGAAATCTTTCATAACATTCCAGGCTAATTCATGGGTGTACTCAAAGCGCTTAATCAGGCCTTCGCGAATAATATCATCCCCTTCTTCAAAAAGGTCTTCATTAAAAGAACCTTCAGAATAATATTCGGATTTTATATGTGTTACAGCTCTGTCAAGTTTGGACATTGCCTTGTTAAAATTTGAAAATCGTTGCTCCCAACGAATGTCTTTGTGCTTATCCATAAAGATTCAATTTAGAAAACATATTGCTAAACTAAACAATTATCACAGGAAGAATTAAGCTATAATCAGTTTCTACTTATCCCTAAAAACCATCCTTATTGGCACTCCGGTCAATGAGAAGGATTTTCTCAACTGGTTTTCCAGGTAGTTTTTATAGGGCAGGCGAATGTATTTCGGATGATTGCAGAAAAAGGCAAAAGTTGGCGTGTGGGTGGGCAATTGTGTCACGTACTTTATTTTCACATATTTTCCTTTCACAGCAGGCGGACTGAATTTTTCCATACTTTTTTCCAGAAATTTATTTAATGCAGAAGTAGTAATTCGCAACCTTCTATTTTTAGCTACTTCCAGGGCAATATCCAGTACTTTTGAAATGCGTTTTTTCTCCAGGGCAGAAATAAAGACAATAGGTAAATCCCTGAAAGGAGCGAATTTTTCAATCAAAGTTTCCTGAAAAGCTTTTACACTTTCCTGGGATTTGTCTTCAATCAAATCCCATTTGTTCACTGCTATTACAATGCCTTTCTTTTTCTTTTCCGCTTGTCTGAAAATGGCCAGATCCTGCGATTCGATGCCCAATGTAGCGTCAAGTATAAGTACACAAACATCTGCCTGATCGATGGAATTGATGGCGCGGATTACAGAGTAAAACTCCAGGTCTTCCATTACGCTGGATTTCTTACGGATTCCGGCAGTATCAATTAATAGCAGATCTTTATTATAGAGTTTGTAATGGGTATTGATGGCATCGCGTGTAGTACCAGCAATATCAGTCACGATATTCTGCTCTTTGCCTACCCATGCATTCAGTAAAGAGGATTTTCCCACATTGGGTTGACCTACAATAGCAATTTTGGGCAGTTCATCGTCCTGATCTTCCTGAACCACTTCCTCGGGTTTTATATCCTCGCACAGCGCATCGAGCAATTCCCCGGTGCCACTTCCGCTGATGGAGGCAATGGTAAAAAGTTTTTCAAAGCCCAGGCTGTAGAATTCGCTGGCCTGATAAAGGCGGTTGGTGTTATCTACCTTGTTGACTACGAGATATACTTTTTTGGATTCCCTACGCAGCAAGTCGGCCAGTTGCATGTCCAGATCGGTGATACCGGTGCTCACATCCACGACAAACAGAATGGCCGAGGCCTCGGTAATGGCAATTTTCACTTGCTTTTTGATTTCTTTCTCAAAAAGATCGCTGGAATGATCTACAAACCCCCCGGTGTCAATCACATTGAAAGCCTTGCCGTTCCAATTTGAAACACCGTATTGGCGGTCACGGGTCACACCACTTTGGTTGTCGATAATAGCCTGCCGCCCCCCGATCAATCTGTTGAAAAGGGTGGACTTGCCCACATTTGGCCTTCCTACTATGGCTACTGTATATCCCATTCTTATTTGGTTATTTAGCTATTTGGTTATTTACTTATTGACTGTGGCATTATATTTAATGATAACAGCACCTCTTAATATCCGAACTGGCGGAGTTGGTTTGGATTGTCCCGCCATTTCTCTTTGACTTTCACAAATAATTCCAAATAAATCTTCTTTTCAAAAAAGCGTTCCATATCCTTTCGCGCTTCTGTACCAATGCGCTTTATTCCGCTTCCTTTCTTGCCTATTATAATATTTTTTTGCGATTCCCGCTCCGTGTAAATGATGGAGTGGATACGGATGATTTTTTCTTCTTCCTCGAAAGCCTCAGTTACGATTTCACAGGAATAGGGGATTTCCTGTTTGTAATGGATAAATATCTTTTCGCGGATGATTTCAGAAACGAAAAAGCGCTCTGGCCTATCAGTAAGCTGGTCTTTCGGATACCATGCCGGATTTTCGGGCAGGTCTTTCAGAATTTGCCGCAGCAGCTCATCTGTATTTCTTTTTTTCAGTGCGGAAACGGGAAATACATGATCGAAAATCTTCTGATCGTCCCAGTGTTTCAGCAAAGGCAGCAGTTCTTCCTTTTTTAATTTGTCAATTTTATTGAGCACCAAATATTTAGGGATTTCGAGCGATTTGATCTTATTCAGCGCTTCTTCCAGTTGTTGTATCGGTTCGCCCGGCTCGGTGATCAGCATGATGATGTCCCCGTCCTTGAAGGAACTTTCCACAGTTTTCATCATGGCCTCGTGCAATCCTGAAACTGGCTTAATGATAATGCCCGGACTGTCGCTAAACACGATTTGAAAATCTTCCCCATTCAGTATGCCGAAAATACGATGTCTTGTGGTCTGTGCCTTGGGGGTGATGATAGACAGTTTTTCACCCACCAATGCATTCATCAGTGTTGATTTCCCGACATTGGGACGGCCTATGATATTTACAAATCCGGATTGGTGCATGGCTTTTTAAAAGAAGGGCAAAATTACGGTAAATTTTTGCCTTTTGATAAACTAAGCGTATATTTGCACCCACATCGCAGGGTGGAGCAGTTGGTAGCTCGTTGGGCTCATAACCCAAAGGTCACAGGTTCGAGTCCTGTCCCTGCTACTACGACAAGCCTCGGCAGTTTTGCCGGGGCTTTTTTTGTGTTTGGATTGTCCTATTTTTTATAGCCGCTGTTGTGAGCTTGGCTTTTTTCGTTTTGTCGTTGATTTCCTGCTTTTTTTCCTCTTCAACTCTTCAATGAACTCACTTATTTCCCGTCTTTCTTTATCTGAAAGGGGAGGGCTTCTATAATGAAGTCAACGTTTTTTGGTTCTGATATATGTCCTATATTATTTGATTTTAAAATATTTAATTACAAGTTTTTTGGCGGCTTCTGTCTCGATAATCATGCGTTGGTTTTTAAAGTGATATGCTCCTAATGTGTAGCAACAATTTGACCGTCAGCCGTCTCGATTGGGGGCAGGTTACTCCCTCGTGTTTTTCACATTTTTCCACCTTGCTGCTATACAATCCAATTATTTTGTTCCCTGAATTGTAAATGAACACCAACCAGTATAGTTTACTAAAAAACTAATGCTGTTCCCTGTAAAAGTCCCGCTTCCTGTTGCAGGTTCAGCTATACAACCATCATATTCACCGATAGTAAATGTAGTAGATGAATTCATCGTCAAACTGTCCAAACAATAAGTATCACTCCCAAAAGTTCCCTGCATTGTAAGCTGTTTATCACCTGTTCGCGTAAAGGTAAGACTGCCAGATTCAGGCTCCCCTGGACCGCATTCCACTTGGCTTGTTCCGGTATAAGTCCCAGCTACCGCAGCCGCCCAATTGTCGCTATTATTGTTATCGTCATCTTTACTGCATTGAGAAAAGATGATTAAACTAAAAACTGCTGCTCCAATTGAAATTAAAAATCTGTTTTTCATTGTGTTTGTTTTTTATGGTGAATGAAAAATTTTACTTGCCTAACGTATCGGCTATGGTTAGTACGGGAATTAAAAGTAGTGAACTTTCGATTAAGCACTTAGCCAAAACTTTTTATTTTATCTTTTCATTTATAAAGCTAAATCAAAAAGATTTGGCAGTCTTGGTTTAAAGCTCTAAAACTTTTAGTTAAATACCAAAACTCGTATTAACTATAGCCATTGTGCGCCCCACTCGCGCTCGTTTGCCGCATAGCGAACGAGTGCGGAATTTGTCTTTTTTTCACGCAGATCTTGGATTCACTTGTATTTGTCCTCCAATGGCTTTTAATACTTTCATTATTGTTGCAAATTGAGGTTTTGCTCCGTCAGATAGAGCTTTGTATAAACTCGGTCTGCTCAAACCTGTTTCCTCCGCGATTTTTGTCATTCCGATAGCCTTTGCAATATGACCAATTGCATTAATAACATCAGCATTGTCCCCTTCTTCCAACACAGCGTTTAGATACTCTGCAATCATTTCTTTGCTGTCCAAATAATCTGCTATTTCAAATTTTGAAGTTCCCATTGTTGAACATAATTAGTGTATCTATTCGGATACAAAATTAAATAACTTTTGGATGAATTTAGTTCATGTAAGTTTATTAAAGTGAACGCCCCAAAGGGTGGTGCTGACGATAAATGCCAGCTTCTTGGATGTGAGGGCTGTCCGAATGCTTCATGCCCTCCGAATACCTATTTGACCATGTTCCAACTATGTGGGCGGACAGGTGGGGGCGCACTGGCGTCATTTGACCGTTAGCTGTCTCGGATTACCTGCCGGTACTTTTCATTTCTTTAATTCATAATTTGTACTTCGCCCTCCTGCTGGTTCTTTTTGTAATATATTTTTGCCAATCAAATCGTTAATGTCTCTAATCGCTGTATCCTTTGAACATTTAGCAATTTTTGCCCATTTCGAAGATGTCAATTTACCGTCAAATCCATCTAAAAGTTTATCTAAAAGCTTTTTCTGTCTTTCATTTATAATTGTCTTTGAATGTCTTTTCCAAAAATCAGCCTTGAACAGAACCCCTGTTAGAGTTGAATCAGTTGATTTTAAGGCATTTATCAAACATTGTAAGAACCATTTTATCCATTCAGTAATATCAAGATTACCCTTTTGTGTTTTTTCAAGTATCTCATAATATCCTTTACGTTCTTGTCTGATTTGAGCCGACATACTATAAAAGCGTTGATTTGTTTTATCAGCCTGAGCTAATAACATATCGGTCAATGCCCTTGTTATTCTGCCATTGCCATCTTCAAATGGATGAATGGTTACAAACCATAGATGGGCTATTGCTGCTTTTATTACTAAATCGATTTTATTGTAATTATTGAACCAGTCCAGGAATATAAGCATCTCATGCTTTACTAATTGGGAATCAGGTGCTTGAAAATGTATTTTTTCTTTTCCCAAAGCTCCTGATACAACCTGCATTGGTCCTGTTGTATCTTTTCTCCAATCTGCAACAGTTATTTTATACATCCCGCTTCTACCAGTTGGGAAAAGAGCCGCATGCCAATCAAAAAGTCTATCCGAAGTTATTGGTTCAAAGCAATTTTGTGTGGCATCAAGCATCATTTCAACAACACCGTCAACATTTCTGTCAGAATCTACAGAACCGGCAATCTCCATTCCCAATCTCCTTGCAATTGATGAGCGAACCTGGTCTGGGTTTAAATATTCCCCTTCGATTTCTGATGATTTTAAAACATCCAATGTCAATGTATCCAGCAATGCCTCACTTCTCAAATCAAATCCCAATGATTCCATTTTACCTATCAATCGGCCTTGAAGATTTCTTGCTTCACTGAGCAAATTGACAATATTCTCCGCATTCCAGGCAAAGTTTGGCCAATTATCCTGTTGATGTATGAACACCTTCATTCGTTGCATTATTTGCAATGAAAATACACTGTAATCGTTGCATTTCAAAATTTATCGTTGCATTTATTGCAATAATTAACCCGTTTGTTTGTTGTACGGCAGTTCTTAATGCTTGCTGGAAAAGGTTTATGGTATGGTGTCGTACGGGATTAGGAGGTGATTACCTGTCCTCCCATGTTTTCTTAGGTTGATAGGGCTTAGTTATTTTCTTTCAATATTTTATTAAGTTCTTCATCGAAATACGATGTCAGTTTTTTAGAATTCTTTGTATCCGTAGTCATTAATTTTTCGGTATAATTTCGAATTGCACGCTTAATTCTAGTGGGAGAACTTTCTTTATGCTGAACAATAGATTTGTTTATATGAGTACAAATTTCTTTAGGCATGTGAAAGCTTAGATTGATCCCCATCATACTTGGGAATACTTCTTTGAACATATTGTCAATCTCATTTTTCTTTGGAGCAAGTGCTATGTAGTTATAGAGAAAATCTGCTCTCATATAACAATTCACATTGTACCTATTCTCAAAAACAGTTTGTATTGCTTTGTAGGTATTTATATCTTGCGATAACCACCATGTTTTGTAACCAAAAACTGTCTTGCTTTCTGACTCATCATTAATTTCTCTCATCTTGTAAATCATCAACATTAATTTAGCATCTGTATGTGCTCTTTCTTTCGAGCCTTTGAATTCAGCTAATTCATTTGTAAGTAGTTGGATGTCTTCCGTATTTAGTTTTTTCTCAATTTCTGAAGTGTCTTCAAATTGAATATTGAATTCTTCCTCTAGAAAATTCCTCAAATCTCTGTGAGCATCATTTAAGCTAGGATGTGCAAACTCTTGAATAAAATCATTAAATCTATCTACTTTGCCTCTACGTTTAGAATATAAATAAGCTCTTATCATTATCTCATCAACATAGTAAGTGCTCATTTCGTCTGTTAGATATACTTGTTCAACAGGCTTGAATTGAGTTTTATATTTATGTCGAATCATACCAAAATGATTGACAAGTTCATCTAGAATTGTTTGATTAATAAATATTTTAACGCCCGACTGATGGGCTCCAAGTAGTAAATTCCAATACCTACGTTTCTTAGATTCCAGGAAAATTTCAGACAATGCAGGAATTAAAATTGAGGTGCCTACATAAATCTTAAGTTGTGAAGCAATCTTTTGAAATGAAGCAGCTAAATGAGGATCCCACCTTAATAAGAACATCATACTGTATGTCTGAGATAGTCGTCTTAAATACTCTCTTTGATGAATAGTACCATTATATGACATGTTTCTAATTGTCATTAATAACGCTTTTTTGACTTTTGTTTTATTTTTAACTGCAATGTGACTGTTGTCTACAACATCTCCTACAATGTCTGGTAAAGCTACCTCGATAATATCTTTGCTTTTCCCTTCAATCACAAATGATGAAAATTCAATGCCTTGTTTGTAATATATTTTATGTATAGTTTGTTCGATTAACTCAAGAACTTTAGTTGCTTTGACATCTACATCTTTTAAGTAATTCTTTAGTTGTGCTGCCGTCCGCTTTTGAAAATTTGAGAATATTTCACGTTCTTCAATATCCCTTTCTCTTAAGATTAATCTAGTCGAATAAGGCAAACAATAAGCATTTTGAGGTGAATGATAATTAATTTGTCTTGGTTTCTCAGAAAGCACTAATAATCTTTCATCAATTGTATTCCCAATCTGTTTTGGATTAAATTTTACTAATTGACTAATACGATTTTTAATATCGTTAGAACTTCTAAGGGTTCTGGTTTCAGAAGCAGTTCCTTCTAAACCATATAGAATTAAAGTGTCCGCTAACTTATTTTCAATAGCTATATTACTACTAGATGAGTTAAATTGTTGGCGCATAAATACATATAGCCTTGGGTCTTTTATGAAATTTCCAACGACATATTCTTTGTCAGGTTTCTGGAATTCATGAATATTACTTTCAATATATGTTTCGTACAAAAGAACAAGCCTTTCATCGTTTACAACATTACTTGCAAACCATTCAACATCGAAAATTTTCAATGGTATTTTGCTTTGCTCTAAAAACTCATCCTCTATGGCGTTCTTATTATTGACTTTTCTACTTGTTACATAAACAAATTGTGAAACTGTAATTCTATTATTTATAAGTTTTTCGATTGAATCTTTAACCTTTCCCCGTACATCTAATTCTGTAGATATTTGATAAATAAAAGTTGGTTTAGTGGTTCTTTCGAATAATCTAAGACTACCGTCAATACCCATATCCTTTGTTCCTCCAACTGGAATAAACTTATCACCAACAATCCTTGAAAGAAAGGATTGGGCGAATTCTTCGAATACGGTTCCTTCTCCGAAATTGGAAAGGGCATATTTAAATGCATCTCTGTTTATCTTGATTTCTGACATTTCATTTCTTTAATTAAGCACAACTTATTTACACCCCTCAAAAAACTACATGCATGTCGGCAAAACCTAAATAGTCTTAGAGTTTAATTTTTTGTGAATTTAATAAATTAAAATAAATCACTTAAGTTAAACTTTAGGCATGCCCAAGCTTCAAATGCATTCTAAATAGTGTCTGGTCGAAAAGCACCATAAATCTAAGATTCCATTAATTTTTCAA
>JBBDNB010000003.1 GCA_040877935.1 Chitinophagales bacterium | reverse complement strand
GGTAGTTCAGTTGGTTAGAATACATGCCTGTCACGCATGGGGTCGCGGGTTCGAGTCCCGTCCGGACCGCAAAAAGCCTTGGAGATTTTTTCTTCAAGGCTTTTTTGTTTATGGTCTGTCTTCCAGTTAGCTTTACTTGTTCATGAAAATTATATTGTAATTGATTGAGTATTTTTGTTTGTATAATCCAATGGCTAATAGATGGAAAGTAATTCAAAAAAATATAGAGAAGGCTTTGAAAATTTTTAAAGGTAATTGCTGTTATTGTTGGGATTTATTTGATTTACTCCTTTACAACAACTCTGCTGACATCTTTTGATTTATGCCCATATTACTGTTTGAGTTGGTCAAGGTTGTTTATTATTCCCCTTAAGGATTTCTTTCAAATTGTTTTTTTCATTGTTGTAGCTACCGTAGGTGCATTTACTTATTTGAGTGCGAGTGAGACTTTGTTCACTCCAATTAGAACTGAAATATTCAAGTTGCAGGTTTACGAATTTGAAAAAATATTATTTTTTTTAAAAACAAGACTATTGTTGATTCAATTGTAGATTATGATTATTCGAACATGATTATTACTAACTATTATTTAGCCATGGTTGACTACTATGATAAAAAAGGTTTAGATGTAGGTAATCACGAGAAAAAAGTAAATGAGCTATTAACAAAAGCTGCAGGAATTCTAATTTATAATAGTGATAATGATTTATTTATAACCAGAAAATTTGAAGAAAAAATAGTCGATTTGAGTGAATATAGAAAAGTTTACAGAGGGGAGATTACTCAAGACTTCGAAGAAATGGAATGGAAAGATTATAGTGTAAATAAAATAATTTACACAGATAGATTTAGTGAAAAGCTTACAGAGTTAGAAGAATTAATTTTTTCACCAATCATTCCAAATGACTTGATTATGAAGCTTGGTGAATTTGAAAAAGAATTAACCAATAATGTTTTAATAATTCAAAACGAACTAAATAAGATAGTTAAATCTGAGAACTTTGAAAAGTTAGACTTTAATAAGCAATTATCTCATCATAGATACGATATTCTAAATAAATGCTTAGGTCAAAAGGAAGTGTTCGATCGTAAAATAATTAATGTTTTAGAATACATTAAGAGTTACTTGAGATCAGATAGCATTATGAGTAATAGTTGAAAGTTTGTTTGTGTATCGGGAGGTGCGCAAAAAAAACGAAAATAAAGTTTTATTAAAAAGGCAGGTCCGTTAACCGGGCTCACAACTGGAGCCCCACGGTGCCTGCCTAGTGAGAGTCTGGATGAATCAGTTAAATTTGAGAAAGGTCAAACGCATACTCATAACTGATTATCTTTTTTTCATCCTTATTTGCTTTCCATGCTTTTTCTAAATGGCTGATTTCAATAATATCATTTGTAGAAGTGTCTTTAAATGTTTCAGCTACTTTTTCTAAAACTGAAAGTTCTGCATCTGTAAATATTTCTTTGTTGAATTTTCTATCATTTCTGTTAATGAACTGCTCGCCATTACCATTTGGAAAAGCAATGTAACTTATGTCGATTATATTGTTATTTTCTAAATACTCAAATATGCTCTGAAAATTATTGGGTACAGGCCCCATATCTATTGCTCTGTATCTTACTCCACTAATTGAATAGCAACTTTGCTTATGCATTAAAAAGTCTGAATAAAACAATAGTTTATTCAGCTTAGTCTTGAATGGTTTAAGTTTCTCAGAGAAGTAAACTACCATTTCTGAAAACTTTTCAAAATCCGGGTTTCTGTAACCTGAATATATATCTGCTAAATGATCGCCAAGCAAATATTCTTTTAGGTTAAGCTTGAAAATATTTCGTTTTCTGTCCTCCTCTAATAATTGTGCTTTTTTAATGTATTTTTCTTTAGTTTTTTCATCTAATGTGCCACACAATTCTACCATTTCTATAAATGACTTTGGAGTATCTGCCATTTGAATTAACTTGGCGTTAGCTGTACTTGGCATTTCGTCTGCCTCATATTGACGGTAACTGTTTACTCCAAAACCTAATATTTCCGACATCTTAGCTGCTGATAATCCATACTTCTTTCGAATTCTGCTTATTTCATCAGGAAATGGAATATTGAACATGTCTCTATACTGGTTGTATAATTGATTCATGTTCACTTCATCTAATGATGTTGTGGTAAATTGTTCATTGCTGTCTTCGCATTTGTAATAATGAAAAATAACATCAAATGTTTCCTTTCTGAAATTCATTGATCTTTTTTCTTTGATCAACTTCATTTCTTTTCCTGTAATTGGGCTTTTCATAGTGTTTTATTTTAAAGGATAATTCATTTTGTGTTCTGCTATATGGAAAGAGATGCAGATAACTGGGCTGTTAAATGTCCCCATTGTAATTTTAATATAAACCTCCTTTTTCTTTACTTTTTTCCCGAAAATCCACATATCTGCACCGCCATACATTTTCTCTTCAAGTGGGCCTTGACTATAATCTTTGGTTTCTAGTTCTCCCAGAATGTTTTTTCTCTCTATGGGACGGAGTTCTAGTTCTACAAGGGTATTGGTATTTTTGCCTCTATCGTCACGAAAAAGTACATCCCAAATCCCCATTTTAGTCTTGAAGTCATTTAAAAAAATTTCTACTTCTGCTTTGGTACTCATGTAGTGATTTGTTAGTGCAAAAGTATGCTTGTTTTACTTTAAATGCAACTATAAAGTTGCTAAAGTAATTTTTGATTAAGATAAACACAACTTTAAAGTTGTTTGTAAGCCTAACTTTGAAAAGCTGGACATAGTTCATTTATGTTTTTCTAATCTTTATAAAAATCAGTAAATCAGTGTTATAAAAACTCCTCTATAGGTTGCGTAAAAGCTTCTGCCATTATGGAGCTTATGGGGCTTTGTTGTTTTTTGTGTCTCTTAAAGCATTTAAAATCTACCATTCCCACTTAGGTGTTTCTTTGATCCGCTTGGGTACCAATAGGCTAAACAGCGTATTTTCCAAACCTGAAAAAATGTAAGTAGTTGATTTTTAGCGTTGTATTTGTTATTCTAAAATTAATAGGTATAGCCTTTGTGAAAATCCGAAACCGTAGCCCCCTATAGCCGTAAACCCGACAGTGAAATTTATTGATTGAACTTGAGGAGACAGAAATACTATGAGGAAGCTTACAATTACAACAAAATTTACCAATCGCGATTCTATTGCACTTGAAAAATACCTGAGTGAACTTTCCAAAGAAACAGTTATTGAGCGTGATGAAGAAGAAGCGCTTGTTAAGCGAATAAGCGAAGGCGATTTGCTGGCAATGGAAACGCTTATAAAAGCCAATTTAAGATTTGTGGTTTCAGTAGCTAAACAATATGAAGGTTTTGGGTTAAGGTTGGAAGACCTGATAAGCGAAGGCAATATTGGCTTGATGAAAGCAGCAAAAAGATTTGATGGTACCAGGGGGATTAAATTTATCTCTTATGCCGTTTTTTGGATCAGGCAGTCCATTATGAAATCCATCAACGAGAATGCCCGGATTATCCGTTTGCCGCACAACCAGTTGACCCAGATCAACAAGATCAATAAGGCAATTTCCAAATTGGAACAGAATACTGAATATCAGGCAGATCCTGAAGATATAGCTCAGGAAATTGGAGTGAAAAGCTCAGATGTGCGTGACAGCCTTGCTTATGCAGGGAAAACACAATCAGCTGACAGCCCGGTAGGTGATCAGGAGGGAACTACCTTTATGGAGTTGATAAAAAATGAGAATTCTATTGTTCCGGATAGTGAAATGCTTATGAATTCAAAGAATGAGGAAATTCAAATGCTCTTAAGGCATTTGAGTCCAAGAGAAATAAAAATACTTACGCTTTCCTATGGATTAGGAGGAAGAGATGCTATGGACTTGAAAGATATTGCGGAAGAGATTGGTGTGGGAAGAGAAAGGGTAAGACAACTGAAGGTGAAAAGTTTGGCAAAGCTCAGGCGTATTTGTAAGCGCGAAAATGTCAGTGCTTTGTTTGCGGAAATGTAGTGTTTGGTTTTGTGCAGTGGGTTTGGTGATTTTCGCAGCCTTTGTCACTTTCAGTTAAAAAGGAGTCTGGTTTTGATCAGACTCCTTTTTTTATTTCACTTGCTTTGAAATAATTAATGTGATCTAAATTATTTACTTTGGTGTATATTTGTAGATGTAATTCATTTATATTTGTAAAATGAAGAAAAAATACCTCGATTTAATAGAGCAAACCTTTGATTTTCCGCAGGAAGAATTTGAAGTGAAAAATGGTGAATTGTCATTTCACGATATCCCTTTAATGGAATTGATCAAGCAATACGGAACGCCCTTAAAGATTACTTATCTGCCGCAAATCAGCGCCCAGATTCAAAAAGCAAAAAGACTTTTCAATGTGGCCATTGCCAAGGCCGATTACAAGGGCAAATACCATTATGCCTATTGTACCAAAAGCTCTCATTTCTCTTTTGTGCTGGAAGAAGTATTGAAAAATGATACGCACCTGGAAACCAGTTCAGCTTTTGACCTAAATATTATAGAAAGCTTGCTGGAGCAAAAACTCATTACCAAGCAGCATTACATCATTTGCAATGGTTTTAAAATGCCGCAATATCTCAGCAATATTGCGCAGTTTATCAATAATGGCTTTGAGAACCTCATTCCCATTTTAGACAATAAAAGTGAATTGTCAATTCTTGAAAAACAATTGTCAAAACCCTGTCCCATTGGTATTCGCATTGCTTCTGAGGAAGATCCTAAATTTGAATTCTACACCAGTCGATTGGGCATTGGCTACAAGGATATTGTGCCTTATTACAAAGAGCAAATCCAAAACAACAAGAAGTTTAAGCTTAAAATGCTGCACTTTTTCATCAATACAGGAATAGCCGACAATGCCTATTACTGGAATGAGTTGGCCAAATGCGTGCGCGTGTATTGCGAGTTGAAGAAAATTTGCCCTGATCTAACGGCACTGGATATTGGTGGTGGTTTTCCCATTAAGAACTCCCTCACTTTTGCCTATGATTACGAATATATGGCCGAGGAAATCATTGCGCAGATCAAGCAAATGTGTAATGAGCAAAACGTACAGGAGCCAGATATTTTTACCGAATTTGGTTCTTTTACCGTAGGAGAAAGCGGGGCTACGCTTTATTCCATTGTAGATCAGAAAAAACAAAACGACAGGGAGCAGTGGAACATGATCGACAGTTCTTTTATGACTACACTGCCCGATGCTTGGGCCATTGGGAAAAGGTTTGTTCTGCTTCCCGTAAACAACTGGGGGGAAGAATATCAGCGTGTATTTTTGGGCGGCCTGACCTGCGATAGCGATGATTACTACAATTCTGAGCAACATGCCAATGCCATTTATTTGCCCAAATTTGATCCTGAAAGAAAACAGTACATCGGCTTTTTCAATACAGGAGCCTATCAAGAATCGCTGGCCGGGTTTGGGGGCATTCAGCATTGTTTGATTCCCGCACCCAAGCATGTTGTAATTGACTTGGATGAGAATGGAGAGTATCGCACCAAGTTATTTGCCAAAGAACAGAGCTATAAATCCATGTTGAAGATTTTGGGCTATTAATTGAATATTGCCTATTTTAATTTCAAATGAATCCTTAAGAAAACAGAAACAAAGATGTCAAAACCTATTACCGAATTTATAGAAAAACACTATTTGCATTTTAATGCAGCCGCACTGGTGGATGCTGCAAAAGGCTATGAAAAACACCTGAACAATGGCGGGAAAATGTTGGTCTCATTGGCAGGTGCAATGAGTACGGCCGAGCTGGGCAAGTCGCTGGCAGAGATGATTCGTCAGGATAAAATCCAGATTATTTCCTGTACCGGTGCCAATTTGGAAGAGGATGTAATGAACCTGGTGGCGCATTCACACTACAAGCGCGTTCCTGATTATCGGGATTTGACGCCCAAACAAGAGCGAGAATTATTGGACAAAGGTTTGAACCGGGTAACCGATACTTGTATTCCCGAGGAAGAAGCTTTTAGAAGAATTGAGCATAAGATTGTGAAAAAATGGCAAAAGGCTGAGGCGGAAGGAAAACGCTTTTTTCCGCATGAATTTTTGTACCAGCTTTTGTTGGATGGGGATTTGGAAGAGTATTATGAAATTGACCCAAAAAACAGTTGGATGCTGGCTGCTGCCAAAAAGAACTTGCCAATAATTGTCCCTGGCTGGGAAGATTCCACGCTGGGCAATATTTTCGCAGCCCATTGTATGTTGGGCGATGTAAAGCCATCCACTATGAAATCGGGAATAGAATACATGATGTGGTTGGCCGATTGGTACACGGATAATTCTCAAGAGCCCGGAATCGGGTTTTTCCAGATAGGCGGGGGCATTGCAGGTGATTTTCCGATTTGTGTAGTCCCGATGATGTATCAGGATTTGGAAAGAACCGACACACCTTTTTGGAGTTATTTCTGTCAAATATCTGATTCTACCACCAGCTACGGTTCATACTCCGGGGCGGTACCAAATGAAAAAATCACTTGGGGAAAATTGGATGAAAACACACCCAAATACATTGTAGAATCAGATGCCACCATCGTTGCACCTTTGATTTTTGCATACTTGCTTGGTTGGTAAGGAAAATGTCAAATGTGGGATGTGGAATGTCAAATGTGGGATGTGGAATGTCAAATGTGAGATGTGAAATTTCAACTTTTTTTACATTTGACATCATCCATTTTCCATCATCCATTTGACATAATAAATGTTTGGCTGAGACTTGGGTAAGGAATTTGGTTTATAGATTGATGTATATTAAATTCGATATTTAACTAAAGCCTTGCTCATGAGAGAACAAATTTCCAAACGCTTTCTGGATTTTTGTGTTTGCATTTATCGGCAAGAAAAAATTTTGTGTAAATCATTCAGTGGAAAGCACGTTTACCAACAATTGTTTAGGGCGGGAACTTCAGCAGCGGCAAATTATGAAGAAGCGACATCAGCAGAAAGCAAAAAGGATTTTGTCCATAAAATGCAAGTTGTGTTAAAAGAAATACGAGAAGCCCATTTTTGGATACGTTTTGCAATAAAAGCCAAGATGCTTCCAGCAGAAAATGCTGATACTAAATACCTGTTTTCTGAGAGCAAAGAGCTGCTCAATATCATTGGGAAAGCAGTTTCGACAACTAAGAAAAACATGTCGTAGTATGTCAAATGTGAGATGTGTGATGTGGAATGGAAAATGTTAGATATGAGGGGGAAATTTCAACTTTTTTTACATTTGACATCATCCATTTTCCATCAACCATTTGACATAATAATCCATTTGCCATGATACATTTTCCATCACCCATTTGACATATTATGTGTTTAATCGCTTTAGCATACAAAGTCCATGAAAAATACCCCGTTCTTTTTGCGGCCAATCGCGATGAGTTCTACAAAAGGGAAACGCAGCAGATGCACTGGTGGGAAGATGGGATTTTAGCTGGAAGGGACTTGGAAGCAGGTGGTACTTGGTTTGCCTGCGATAAAAAAGGGCGGTGGGGAGCTGTAACGAATTACCGCAACCTGAAGCTGCACACAAATGATGCCCTGTCGCGGGGTAGATTGATTCCCGATTATCTGAATGGAACAGCGGATGCTGCAACATTTTTGGAAAACCTCAAACCACAATGCGAAAAATACAATCCGTTCAATCTCTTGCTTTTTGACCAAAATGGCTTGTATTACTTCAATAATATCGAAAAGCAAATACAAGAGCTAAAGCCCGGAATTCACACATTGAGCAATGCATTTCTCAATTCCGACTGGCCAAAGAGCAAAAAGGCGGCCATAAAATTTGAATCTCTTATTCAACAGGAAAAAACTGAGCCCGATTCTGTATTTAAAATGCTGCGCGATGAGCAACTGGCTGATAAAAGTGAACTGCCAGATACCGGTGTCGGAATGGAATGGGAGCAAGTACTTTCTTCAATGTTTATCAAAAGTCCCGACTATGGTACACGCTGCAGTACTTTTATGCGCATGGATAATGATCAGAATACAGAAGTTTGGGAACAGACCTATGTGCCCGATACGGATGAGGCACTTAAATATTTTAGTTTTTAGATAGGAAATAGCATTTTCAATTAGTATTCTTATTTTTAGGGCAAACAACAAAATATGAACACAATAGTACTGACTACCGATTTTTCTGAATTTGCACACAATGCCGGGAAATATGCATTGCACCTGGCTCAAAAAATAAAAGCAAATATTAGCCTGTTCCATGCTTATCATGTTCCGGTGATTGATCCTATGACACCGGCTGAGTATTTGAAAGAGTTGTCAGACAGTGTAAAAAAAGACGCTGAGGAAAAGCTTGCTGAGGAAAAGAACAAATTGAAATCCTATGCTAAAAAGATCGGTTATGAAACAGTAGAGATAAATACGGATTCTTCCTTTGGATTTGCGGTAGGTGAAATAATTGCTCATGTCAAAAAGCAAAACCCACGCTTGCTTGTAATGGGCACGCGGCATATGGGCGGACTTGAGAAAGCCATTTTCGGTAGCGTAAACCAGCCTATTTTGGAAAGGGCAGAAGTGCCTGTTTTATTGGTTCCTGGTGATGCGCAGTTTGAAGAAGAAGCACCTAAAATTTTGTACGCTACGGATTTTAAGGAAAAAGATACCGATGCTATCTCTACATTACTGGAATTTGCCGTTTTGCTTGGTAGTGAAGTCCACTGTGTGCACTTCGATCTGGATGGTTTTGTAAATATTGACCGGGCAGATATGGAGGAAATCGAAGCGCGATTCGAAGCCGAGAGAAAAGCCGGGCATATTGATTTTGAAATAGTCAGTGCAGATAACCTGGAAGAAGGCATGGACCAATACATCAAAGACCGGCAGATAGACCTGTTGGCTATGCTGACCAAAAAACGCAGCCTTTTCGAAAAGATATTGGAAAGCAGCAAAACCAAGGCTATGGCCAGCCGAACGGATATCCCCTTGATCGCTTTTCAGAGCGAGTAGTGGATTGAGTGTCTAAAGTAAGTTAAAGTTTGGAGTGCGCTAGAATGCCTACCCGCCTGTCCCAGTCGGGCAAGAAGTTTTTTGTTTTGTGCAGAGAACATTTTTTCCTTTTGAAATTCTTAATCTCAAAACCCTGTCAGGGTTTTTTTAGCCCTGACAGGGTTGGGGCAGTAAATGCGCATCAAATCAATTCAGACAATGACTTGGGCGTGTACAGGCTATCCGCTCTATCTTTTGGTCTATGGGCAAAGTGTTGCAAATGGACTTTGGAAAGAGCTTCCGCTGGTCGCTTTCCCAAAGCCCGCAACACTAATGCCCCTAGCCCAAAAGGATGCCGCTACTATCCCTCACGCAAGTTACGTTTTCAGTAGATGATTGTGTTGATGGAAAATATTTGGGTTGTCTTTTTGGTGATTTATGAAAAAGAGTAACTTTAAAATATAAAATCAACTAAAGGTTTACACATGCCAATGTTAGTTGTGTATGTTTATTAAGGGTAATCCTATTAACAAGTTGTACGCAATTTTGAGGAAAGATACTGCATAATATATACTAGAAATGGAAAACATAATATCAAGACTTAACAGTCAAAATATTGATTACGTTGAATTACCTGAAACGGACTTTGAGAAAATAAGAAATTTGTGGATTGAGAAATTTACAAAAGGATATAAAGCTCCGCATATTGATAGATATTTATGGCACATTTTCAGTTATAATTATGGATTGGCAATTGAAGGTGAAATAGCGGAGATTAAATATAAAAAACAGTACCCATGCGACTTATTGATATTTAATGAAAGATTTAATTTCTGCTTAAAAATAGAAAAGTCAGCAATCCCCGATATTCAAATAGATGATTTTATGGATGATATTTATATTGTTCATGCTAATTATCGTTGGACATATGTGATACCTCATGAGATAGATTCTATGGGGCCATATTTCAAAAAAATCATTGATTGATAATTAAGAAAGGATTAAATATCACCCCATGGTGCGTATTTTCAGCTGAACAAGTGTATAGATGCTTGCCAACACTAAATCTTGTCAGCAATACAATAACAATTAGAAGAATAACTTAATGACGAAAAATAATACCATAGTTTCAGAAATTAGCGCAATACAAGTAAAACTTTTATTTCTTCATTTTAAATCTGTGCGTATTAATGAAGATATTCAAAGGATTAATTCAATACCCTTTTCTAATCCAAAAAAACCGGAAGCAATCATAAAAAAGGGAGAGATTGCATATTGTTTAGTGGATATAATATCTTTGTTTGAAAGTTACAATTCATTGGTGAGCAATATTTATAGTTACAAGAACATATCTAAATATATAGAATCAAATTTAAAATCTAGATTAGGAAAAATTCAAAAAACAACAGCGAAATGGAAACATGTACGAAATAAAATTGGAGGTCATGTTGATATTGAACCAATTCAAGAATTTTGTGAAAACTATAATTATAAAGGCGTATTTATAAGTAATAATTTAGAAGCCGATTTTAAAGGAATATTGATATTACAAATGATTGAATCTGCTATTAATAGCACTTTGAATAAATCAAAACTTTTTGAAAATGAAGTGGTTTTAACAGAACAGCTAGATTTGGGAAGACTTATTGGCAAAATAAAACAAGATTGGGAACCTTGTTTAGATATGTTTGATGATGTTTTCAAATTACTATATAAAATTGGAAAAGGAGATAAATTAAAAGCAATAACTAATCAAGACATTGGAATAATAAAGTTTTAACTGCTAGCTTCCTAAGTTCGCCTCCGCTGTCGCAATTGTAAGCTGGCATTGTGCCTTGGCTTAGTCATCATACCTGCGCGCATTTGCAGTCCAGCTTGTGTATAGCGAATGCGTGCCAGGCCTGCCTCGATTCAAACCTTTCGTTTTTCATAGATGGAGATTCCAGATAAATTTTCTAAGGAAAATTTTCTGGAATGACGGCCATATTTGGGCTGTTTTCCCCTGAACCAAAGTCATACTATGACTATAATCAATAGACTCCTTAGTCATAGTATGACTTTGCTGAAAAATTACAAACCAGCGAAAACCATAAAAACCAGCGTTATCCGTGTTCTATTAGCCTAAATCCTTAATTTTGTGCCTCTATAAAAATTTGAGCATACATGGAAATCCCCAAAACATACAGCCCCAAAGACATTGAAGGAAAATGGTACAAATATTGGCAAGAGCGAGATTTTTTCTCCTCAAAGCCCGATGAGCGCGAGCCTTACACCATCGTGATTCCACCGCCCAATGTTACAGGAGTGCTGCACATGGGCCACATGCTCAACAATACCATTCAGGATGTACTGATCCGCAAGGCGCGTCTTCAAGGGAAAAATGCCTGTTGGGTGCCGGGAACAGATCACGCATCTATTGCTACAGAAGCAAAAGTGGTGGCCAAGCTCAAAGCCGAAGGCATCAACAAATGGGACATCAGCCGGGAGGAATTTCTCAAACACGCCTGGAAATGGACCGACAAACATGGTGGCATCATTCTGCAGCAATTGAAAAGATTGGGCGCTTCCTGCGACTGGAATCGCACAACATTTACCATGGATGAAACCCGCTACGAAAGCGTCATCAAGGTTTTTGTGGACCTTTACAACAAAGGAAAAATTTACAGAGGCTACCGCATGGTCAATTGGGATCCCGAGGCCAAAACCACCGTTTCGGATGAAGAGGTCATCCACAAGGATGTCAGCCAAAAGCTCTACTATTTGCAATACAAAGTGGTGGATTCAAAAGAAACCGTAACCATTGCCACCACCCGTCCCGAAACCATTTTGGGCGATACGGCAGTATGTATCAATCCGAATGACGAACGCTTTCAGCACCTGAAAGGCAAAAAGGTAATCGTGCCTATTGCCAATCGTGAAATCCCCATTATTGAGGACGATTATGTGGACATGGAATTCGGTACCGGCTGCCTGAAAGTTACGCCCGCCCACGATGTGAATGACAAGGAAATTGGCGATCGTCACCAATTGGAGATCATTGATATTTTGCATGAAGATGGTACGCTGAACCATCACGGATTGCACTATGCCGGACAGGATCGTTTTGTGGCTCGAAAAAATATCACAAAGGAACTAGGGGAAATCGGAGCGCTGAGCAAGGAAGAAGATTATCAAACCACAGTGGGAACCAGTGAGCGCACGGGTGCTGTGATTGAGCCGCGCCTTTCCGAGCAATGGTTTTTGGCCATGAAGGAAATCTCAGAACCCGCTCTGAAAGCCGTAATGGACGATGCGGTTCAGTTGATTCCGGGCAAATTCAAGAACACCTATCGCCATTGGATGGAAAATGTGCGCGATTGGAATATTTCGCGTCAATTGTATTGGGGACACCAAATTCCGGCCTGGTATTTTGGCGAGGGAAAAGAAGACTTTGTAGTGGCCGAAAATGAGCAGGATGCCCTAAAATTGGCACAGGAAAAAGCTGGCAATGCGACCCTGAAACTGGAAGATTTAAAACAAGATCCCGATGTTTTGGATACCTGGTTTTCCAGTTGGATTTGGCCATTGAGCGTTTTTGATGGCATTCGCAATCCCGATAATGAAGAGATCAATTATTACTACCCCACGCAAACATTGGTTACTGCGCCCGAAATCCTCTTTTTCTGGGTGGCGCGCATGATCATTGCCGGCTTTGAATACAAAAATGAAAAGCCATTCAGCGATGTGTATCTCACTGGAATTGTGCGCGATAAGCAAGGGCGTAAAATGTCAAAATCACTGGGCAATTCGCCAGACCCCATTGAGCTGATCGAAAAGCACGGAGCAGATGGCGTAAGAGTGGGCATGTTGCTGTGTTCCCCTGCCGGAAACGATTTGCCTTTTGACGAATCGCTATGTGAGCAGGGCAGGAATTTCTCCAATAAAATATGGAATGCACTGCGCTTGATCAAAGGTTTTGAAATCGATGATGCTATCGTAACACCTCAGACTTCTGAGATAGCCATGCAGTGGTTTGAGGAGCGACTGGCAGAGGTCTTGGTTCAGTTGGAAGATCAGTTCAGCCGCTTTAAATTGAGCGAGGCTTTAATGACTCTGTACAAATTGATATGGGATGATTTCTGTTCCTGGTATTTGGAAATGATCAAGCCCGATTATCAAAAGCCCATTGACCGAAAAACCTATGAGCAAAGCATTGTTTTCTTTGAACAATTGATGCAGTTGATCCATCCATTTATGCCATTTGTAAGCGAGGAAATTTGGCATTTGCTAAAAGAAGATAGGGCAGAAGAGGATTGCATTACCGTGAGTTCGTGGCCCGCAGTAAAAGCAAAAAACCCTGCAATATTGAGCGAGGCGGAAACGGCCAAGCAGGTGATTTCAAAAGTGCGTGAAATTCGCAATAAAAATGGTTTGAAGAAACGCGAATTGTTGGATGTATATGCGCAGGCAGAATCTGCTGAAGCCTATGATAATTTCAAACTGCTGATCGAAAGATTGGCCTTTATCAATCCCATCGAATGGGTAGAAGAAGAGAAAAGCGGTTTACAGGCTTTTGTTTTGAAATCCGACAAATTTTATGTGGATTCGGGACAGGAAGTTGATGCAGAAGCAGAACGTGAAAAAATTGAATCGGAGATAAAATACACGCGTGGTTTCTTGAAATCCGTAAAAGGCAAATTGAGCAATGCGCGCTTTGTAAACAATGCCCCCGATGCAGTAGTGGAAAAGGAAAAACAAAAACTGGCCGATGGCGAGGCAAAGTTGAAGGCCCTAGAGGAGAGTTTGGGCAATTTGTAATATTTGCTTAAGTGAAGCAAGCTTTTATTTCCGAAAGCTTAACTTTTCAAGTTCTTTAGCAATCTTTTTTGGGTCTTGGCGATTGTCTGTAAGAGTAATTATCTCAATATCGAGATTTTGAATTCTGTAATAGAAAGAAGTCTGTTTGCTTATTACATTTTTGAAAATTCCTTCAAGCTCAGTTTTCGGACAAGATTTAGGATTTGATTCTATTTTTTGAACATTTTTAGTAAATGTTGCCAAAAACTTTGCTTTGGAATTTATCCCAAATTCTTCTTCAATATAATTTAGAATTTTGACCAGTTTGAATTCAGCAACCGGAGATAAGTATGCTTTGTATTTACTCATGAAACTTTTTTCAAAAAGTCTTCATATGAAATTCTATCTCCTTGATCAAGCATTTTCAAAGCCAATTCAATCTCTTTTTTTTCATAGGGTGTAAGAGATACTCGCTCTTGTTTCGATTCTTTTTTCAAAAGATTGCTGATTTTTTTAATTATATCAGGGTTTTCAAGATTAAGAATCAACTTAGCCAGTTCTATTTTTGAAGATTGGATGTCCATAACTTGAAGATACAAAAAAAGAAATTTCACCGAAATAGGATGCTTGTTATCAAAGAAAAAAAAGAAACTGTCTGATGGATGGCGAGGCAAAGCTGAAGGCCCTAGAGGAGAGTTTGGGGAATTTGTAAAGCTTTGTTCGAATAGAACTTATTTCTTTTGGCTGAAATTTAATGGCTAAAGAAAAAATGTAGGGGCGCACGGCCGTGCGCCCCTACATTTTTTCCTGACCTTCACAGAAAGGAAATTTACAGATACTTTCCTTAATTTATTTTTCTACTTTCCTCATTTTTTACCACCTCAAAACCCTCATTATTAAAAGATTACGGTAATTTTTGTTAAAAATTACTTTTCGGGGGTTTTTCTGTTTTTTTATGCAACTTTTTCGCCTAAAATGAGTCTTTATTAATGAACACTATTTGATAAACTCATTTTAACTATTCGATGAACGAATTTTTTGTTGACATCCATATCCACCCAAATCTAAAGGCGTTTGGAAGCGATCATCCTAAGCCTACCGCAAATCTTTGGGAAAAAATAGAACACAAATACTCAGACAATCGTCTGATGCGATATATCCGCAGGGGTTCAGATATGCTCTACAAATATTCCCAGTCCAATTTTGATGCCTTGATGAAGGGAAACGTAAGGGTGGTGATGCTCTCCATTACCCCATTGGAAAAGGGCTTTCTGAAATTTAGAAATCTCCCTGGATTGGTTTTGAACAAGAAAAATCAATTAGATATCATGGAGCATGTAAGCGGCACGAGTCGCAATTATGTCAAGCATCAGCTCAGCAAAAAATACGATTATTACGATTCCTTTAAAAGGGAGCACAAATATATAGTAGATCAGCAAGGCAAAAGCCCCTGTGGCAAATATGCATTTGAAATTGCCAAAAATTACAAGCACCTACAGAAAATTGTAAAAGATCCCAACAAAATTGCAGTGATCCTTTCAATGGAGGGCGGCTATTCCTTTGGCGTGGGTACGGAAGAATCGGAAGCTAAATCTACCGAAGAACTGAAAAAACTATTGAGCAAGCGGGTAAAGGAAGTAAAGTCCTGGGAATATCCACCTTTTTCCATCAATGTTTGTCACCATTTTTGGAATCAATTGTGCGGGCATTCCAAGAGTCTCAAAGGCACTTCTGATCTCTTGGTCAATCAGAGCAAAGGAGTAAACAAAGGCATGACCGAGTTGGGGCGGCATTTTTTCAGGGAACTGCTTTCCAGGCACAATGGGCCGCGCATCAATATCGATACCAAGCACATGAGCGTTTCATCGCGCAGGGAATATTTTGGTTTTGTGCGCAATTACAATTACCTAAACCCCGATGATAAAATCCCACTGATATGTAGCCATACGGGAGTGAATGGGTACAAAGAGTTGGAAAATTCTGTCTGGAAAAACGATACGCCTCGAAAAGCAAAGAATTCCTATTTTCAAAATTGGAGCATCAATGTGAGCGATGAAGAAGCGCGCATTGTGCACGAATCGGATGGAATTATCGGGATGATATTGGACAAGACCGTATTGGGCGGTGGCGAATTCCACAAAAAATTACAAACAGCCAAAACAGAAGAACGCAAGCAGAAATTGATGCTGAAATTGCTTTGGCGCAGCATTTTCCAAATAGTATCGGCCTGTGATGCCAAAACTGCATGGGATATTATTGCCATTGGTTCCGATTACGATGGAGCCATTTCGCATTTAGACCCTTATTATAGTTCAGAGTGTTTTCCTCAGCTTAAAGAAGATTTGATAAGTTATTTGGAAGAGACTAAATTACATGAAGAACTTTGGCATGGGTACTCGCCCAAGCAATTGGTAGAGAAAATAATGACTAAAAATGCCCTTCGCTTTTACGAGAAATATTTTGTGTAAATAATGAAAATGAACCTGATCCTATGAAAACTGAAGAAAACCAGCAAAAATTATTATTTCCCAAAAACGGAAAAAACCCGGATGAAATCTACAAACTGCTGGACGATGCTGGCGATGCAGATGCCAATTGGCGCAATGGAAAGACCTTTAGCCTGGTATTTTACGGTGGCGATGAACTGAGCAAGGTTTCCCAAAAGGCATTTATGAAATACTATTATGAAAATGGGCTGAACCCCACGGTATTTCCTAGCTTGATGCGTTTTGAAAACGAGGTGGTTGCCATGTCGGCCGATTTGATGAATGGTGATTCGGATGTGGTGGGAAACATGACTTCAGGGGGGACCGAGAGTATTCTGTGTGCCGTGAAAGCTGCCAAGTATTATGCATTGAACAAGAATCCTGATATAAAGCCCGAAATAGTGGTGGCGCAAAGTATTCACCCGGCATTTGACAAAGCAGCGCATTATTTCGGAATTAAAATAAACCACATACCCGTGCGCAAAGACAAGCGCGCTGATGTGAAAGCAATGGAAGCGGCCATCAATAAAAACACCATATTAATTGTAGGTTCCGCCCCTTCTTATCCGCATGGCGTGATCGACCCGATAGAGGAATTGGCTGCCATAGCAAAAAAACACAATATTTTGATGCATGTAGATGCCTGTGTGGGCGGTTATATGTTGCCTTGGGTGGAGCGTTTGGGCTATGCCATCCCAAAATTCGATTTTCGTGTAGATGGCGTTACTTCAATGTCCATGGATTTGCACAAATACGGCTATACGGCCAAGGGCGCTTCCTGTGTTTTGTATAGAAATTCCGAAATCAGGAAAAACCAATATTTCGTTTATTCCGGTTGGAATGGCGGAATCTATGCCTCGCCTTCTATAGCCGGCACACGACCGGGAGGTACCATTGCTGCTGCATGGGCGGTGGTCAACTATTTGGGAGAAGATGGCTATATGCGCATTGCAAAAGAAGTGATGGAATCTGCCGAAAAAATAAAGAAAGCGGTAGATGCTATGGATGGAATTTATGTGATCAGTAATCCTGAAATGAGCTTGCTGGCCATCGGTTCTAATGATATTGATATGATAGAATTGGGAGACGAGCTGCAATTTAAAGGTTGGTATATCGATAAGCAGCAAAACCCAAGCAGCTTGCACTTGACCTTGTCCCAAGGAAATTTGGCCATTGTAGATGAATTTTTGGCAGATTTAAAAGAGGCATTGGCAAAAGCGAAAAAATTCAGTTTGAATAAAATTGCGACCAAGGCCGCTTCCGGATTTGCAAAAGGCGCAGCAAAAGTTTTGTCGGAAGATGCCATGAGCAAATTGACAACTATGCTGCAAAAAGCGGGCGGAAAAGGGCTGCCAAAGCGTTCTGCTCCCATGTATGGCTTGATGGGTTCGCTGCCAAACAAAGGCGATGTGGACGATTTAATCTTGAATATGTTGGATGGTCTGAATAAATTGGATTGATCGCGCAACATTTTTTTGATCGCTGCGTATTAAATAGGGACGACAATAATTTTTCATGATGAACAAGCCCTGGTTTCCTAAATCAGGGCTTTTTTTGTAACCCCTATTGTATTGGGCAGCGGAAAAATCGTGAAGGAATAAGCTGATAATGTATTGATTGTGGTTAAAAAATGCTAAAATTCAATTCTAGTAAAAGTTTTTGCAACAATTTTCAGCTTAAAGCGTATTTAATACTGACGACAACAATTTTTCATGATGATCAAGCCTCGACTTTAATAGAGTCGGGGCTTGTTTTTTTGTATCTTTCTTGCATTACTTAGCGCTCAAAGTTATATTCTCCTTAAATTTCAGGGGATTTAAATTAGTCCAATAAAGTCAATTTTCAAATGAACAAAAAAATAGAGGTGCTCTACGAAGACAATCATCTAATTGCGGTAAACAAACCTGCCGGATTATTGTCGCAGCCCAATGATGGAGATACTTCAGAATCCATAGCCGATCAGGTTAAGGAATATATCAGAAAGAAATACAAAAAACCTGGAGATGTTTTTCTGGGAACCATCCACCGGCTTGACAGGCCTGTTTCAGGTGTTTTGCTTTTTGCCAGAACCAGCAAAGGTCTGGCGCGCATGAATGAACTTTTTAAAAAACGGGAGGTAGATAAAACCTACTGGGCTATTGTAAAGGGAATTCCAGGAGAAACAGAAGGACAGCTCACGCATTTTTTATTGCGCAATGAAAAAAATAAAAGGACCCATGCGTTCAATAAGCAGAAAAACAATGCATTGGAATCGGTATTGGATTATAAACTGCTTAAAGTTATTTCCAAAAAAAGTTGGTTGGAAGTAAAGCCACATACCGGACGCTCACATCAAATCAGGGCGCAACTGAGTGCCATCGGAAATCCTGTTGTAGGAGATTTAAAATACGATTACAACAAAGCCAATCCCGACAAATCGATCTGTTTGCATGCCAGGAAACTTGAGTTTGTACACCCCATTAAAAAAGAAAAGATATCTATTACAGCACCCACCCCAAAATTGCCCATTTGGTTGGAGCTAAAAAAGGATTATTGAACACCATTAACAATTTTGAAGGCCTGCTCGTAAGTTCCAAAATGTACCTGTTTGAGTACTACAAAATTCGGGTTGCTTTCGAGCACATCGGTACATTCCAAAAGCCGCTCTAAAAGAAAGGAACTGGAGTTTACCTGCTCATAATTGGAGGGTATTTCATTCTGCGCAACAACAATATCAAGGTAATGATGCATCATGTAGAAGGTTTTTAGCTCCGCCCCCGATTCAACCGAGCAAGTAATGTCAGCAGGAGTACTGTGGTTTTGCTGACTTTGCAATATGTAATTTCCCAAAGAATGATTCCATTTTTGACCTTCGGTTTCCTGCGTATTAAATACGATCAAGCGCTCATTGTTATAAACCATTCTGCCCAAAACCGGCCATTTATTTCCTTCAGTATGGGTATATAAATATTCTGTGAGTTGTGTTTTTTCCAATGCATCTATCAATAAATCCACAGGGGCATCTCCATCAATAAAAAGCACCAAAACCTCATTGCTGTTTTCTTGCATAAAACTTTTGATTTCTTTTAAAACTGAGATCAGCTGCCATTTTTCTGTGGCTGTAGGGTAATCTTTTAAAACCAGGCTTAGATATGCTTCGTCATTATTGAACTGCGGATTGTCTTGTTCATAAACATTCAGCATTAAGCCCCTGACACCAGCTTGTAATTGTGCTGTAACAGAAATTTGTTGAGCGGCATTGCTTGGGCCTCCACATTGGCTGCAATTGTATGAATTATAACTTACAGGCAGCACAATGCTGCTAAATGTTTTTTCGCAAAGCTTAGGGTATCCGTTGCAAGCCTCATCTGCTCCAAGCGGATTGCTTTGGGCAAACTCATTGTTCTGCTCGTCCAAATTATTGCGTTCGCCTTTAAAATCGTCCTTTTTACAGGCTGTGAAAGTGATTGAAAAAAGCAAAGCACTAAAAAAGGCTTTTGTAAAAATATTTTCGATGTGCATGGTTTTGATTGAACACTAATAAGATAGCGATCATTCAATTATAGTTGCACAGTGTCAAAATATTCTTGTACCAGGTTGATCTATAATCGGTTGGAAAAAATAAAACGGCAAAAATGCAATGGTTTATCCAATAAATTTATCGTAAGTGTTCAAATGTTTTGCGCATCTCATATCCATTTTTGTTCATAAAAATGTGCTTTACTACACTTTTTCGTTCCTAAAAATGTTAAACTGTACACTTTTTCGTTCTTAAAAGTGTATTATTGTTGTTGAGAAAATGTTTAAAGGTATATGAAAAGAACAGTCTTAAAGAAATTAGAAAAGTGGAAAGTTTCGAAAAACAGAAAACCACTGATTCTGCAGGGGGCAAGACAAGTTGGTAAAACTTGGCTTATAAAGGAATTTGGTAATGCTGAATTTGATCAGGTTGTATATCTTAATTTTGAAAGCAGTGAGAGAATAAAAGATGTTTTTACTACTGATTTTAATATAGAACGAATTATTGCGGTTTTTGAAATTGAAACCAATGTGAAAATCGATCCCGATAACAGCTTAATAATATTGGATGAGGTGCAAGAGGCCGAAAAGGGATTGACTGCTTTGAAATATTTTTATGAGCAAGCCCCTCAATACTACATCATAGCAGCAGGTTCCTTACTTGGTGTTTCCTTGCAGAATAAGAATTCATTTCCGGTCGGAAAGGTGGATTTTTTAGAAATGTATCCAATGAGTTTCTTTGAATTTTTGGAGAATAACGATGAAGCTCAACTGCTCAAGGAATTGAAAAATAAAAATTGGTCTGTTTTACAAAGCTTTCACAATAAGCTGGTAGAACTCTTGAGGTTGTATTATTTCATTGGAGGCATGCCCGAGGCCGTACAGAGCTATATAAATGACAAGGATTTAGATGAAGTGCGGAGTATTCAAAAAAAAATAATTTTAGGTTATGAAAATGATTTTGCAAAGCATGCTCCTTATGAAATTGTGCCAAGAATCCGTTTGGTTTGGCAGTCGTTAATTGGACAACTTGCTAAAGAAAACAAGAAATTCATTTATGGGCAGATAAAAAAAGGCTCCAGGGTCAAGGATTTTGAATCAGCCATAAATTGGTTGGTCAACGCAGGGGTAGTTTTAAAAGTTAGTCGGGTAAATCAGCCAGCCATGCCCCTTAATGCCTATGCTGATTTTGATGCCTTTAAGTTATTTTTGGTAGATATTGGTTTGCTGAATGCCATGGCAAATTTGAATTCAAAAATATTGCTGGAAAAAAACAGGATTCTAAAAGAGTACAAAGGAGCATTAACCGAACAGTATGTCTGCCAGCAATTAATAACAGCTCACGAATTGTATTATTGGGTTGCTTCCAATGCTAAAGCCGAAATAGATTTTTTGGTCCAGCATGAAAATGAAATCATCCCAATAGAGGTAAAGGCCGAAGAAAACCTAAAATCAAAAAGCCTGAAATCGTATGTACAAAAATATACACCAGGCTCAGTTGTAAGAACATCTATGAATAAATACAGGCAGGAAGATTGGCTGACAAATTTACCTTTATATGCTATCGAAACAATAAACGACTTGTAAAATTAAATCCAATTACTCCTGCACCAAACTCGCCAGAAGTGTATTGAGGAAAGTTTGAATCAATGAAAAAGCTATGGCCCACCATATCGAATCTACTGTGAATTCATCGAGCATCCAATGTGCCAGCATAATCACAAAGCCATTGATAAAAAGTAGAAATATACCCAATGTAAAAACCGTAAGTGGAATGGTAAATACAACCAAGACAGGTTTCAAAAAAGTATTGAGCAATGCCAGGATCAGTGCAACGATTATAGCTGCTAAAAAACCGGTGACGTGGATGCCGGGCAGCAATAAGGCAGACAAATAGACGGCCACTGCTGAAATTAATAGTTTGATGATAAATGCCATGTGCTTTTGGTGTTTTGGGTTTGGAAATAATACATCTGAATGTACAAAATTTTAATGTCAAGTATCTATATTCATTTTCAAATCAATTAATCTTCATCCGGTATTTCCCACATATCGCCCCACAAGCTTTGTCCGCCATCCAGGTACACGGTTTGCCCGGTCATGAATTCTGAAAAAGGAGAAGCCATAAATAATGCCAGGTAAGCCACTTCCTGAATTTCGCCCAGGCGTTTCAAAGGGATTTTAGAACTAATGCCTTTCAGAAAATCAGGGGGATATTGTTCCAGGCCAGTGGATTGGATAATGCCAGGAGCAATGGCATTTACGCGGATTTTGTAGCGTGCCCATTCCACAGCCAGTGTTTTGCTGAGGTTATCTACCCCTGCACGAGCAGCACCGGTATGCGCCATGCCGGGAAATCCCCTGAAAATATTGGCGATAATATTGACGATTTTCCCTGATTTATTTGGAATAAAAAAGGCATTGGCAAATTGTTGGCTCATAAAAAAAGTACCGTTCAAATTGGTATTGATCACTGCATTCCATCCATTGGGGCTGATGCTTTCGGCAGGGGAGGGAAATTGCCCACCCGCATTGTTGATCAAAATATCTACCTGCCAATTTTTTTCTTTTATTTTATCGATTACGCCCTCTATAGCTTCTGGCTGGCGAATATCCAATTGAAAAGCGTGGCATTCTCCATAGGTTGAAAGTTCATCGCGGGTTTTATTCACTCTTTCTTGTTTCCTGGAGGCAATGATTACGCGTGCTCCGGAAATCAGGAATTGATGGGCTATGGATTTTCCAATGCCACTGCCGCCACCACTTACAAATACGGTTTTGCCCTTAAAAGTATCTTTTGAAAATATAGGGTTCATAGAAAAGTATGATAATGTTATTTATTTTAGTGGAAAAATAATGGAATTTTAGGGAATTCTGAAAATACAGCGCATTGTGTACAATAATAATCTGATTTAGGAATTCTATTTTATATGTATTGAATTAGCTTTTAAGCTTAGTAATAATCTATGTTTCAGAAACTTGGTAAATCATTGTGGTTTTTTGTTGGCGTATTGATGCTCTTAGGCTCCTGTGCAAAAGAGGAAAAGAAGGAAGTTTATGAGGATTTGATCCTTAAGGGAAACCCTGTTCCTTCATACAGTGGTGTGACGGGCTTGCAGATCAAAAACTATATCAATAAAACAAAAATTGACCTGTTAGGTGAACAGCCCACAGAAGCGGAATTTTCGCAATGGATGGATTTTCTGATAGAAGAAGAATTGTCCGACAGCAGCAGGGCGGTAATGGCCGCAAATTTTATGGGCGATATGCGTTACTACGATCGTTTTTTTGAATGGAACAGTGCCAATATGCTGGAAGCAATAAATTACGCTATTATTGACACCCAGATTTCTGAATTAGAATACGTCATTTATTTACAATATGCAAACGGAGATACCCTGGAAGCCCAATTGCTTGAAAAAGAGAACATCAAACTGCAACTTTTGCGCGATGCAGCAGCAGAACTTAGAAATGAAAATATTGATGTATCAGAATTTTATACACGCATGGTCAACAATGATTTTTATGACGAGATCAATATGGGTACAGAAAATTTTGTGATCGCCACATTTGAAAACCTTGCCGGGAGACTTCCTACACAATATGAATTGCAAAACGGAAAAGCTATGGTTGATGGTGACCTTGCAATACTGTTTTTAGAAAATGGCAATACCAAAGATGATTTCATGGAAATTTTTATGCATAGTGAAGCATTTTATCAGGGTATTGTGCAATTGCAATTTGATTTTTTATTGGCGAGAAATGCAAATGCCTCAGAATTAGAAACACTATTGCCGATATTGAAGGATCAGGGCGATATCCGTCCGGTACAAACTTTTATTTTAAGCACTGATGAATATGCAGGATTTGAATAAAATATTCAGAAATAGCCTTTTGTTCTTGTTTTTGGCACTTTTACTTTTGCCTTCCTGCAAGAAAAAAGTAATAGAAAATGTCAATTACGAAAACACTGTTTTTGAACTCGATACATTGAATCTGTATGAAAGCAGTGCAAATAAAAACAAGCAAAAGAGCAGTCCCCAATACATTTCAATTCTCTATCGCGATCTTTTTTCTACCGGTATTTCAGGAAACAATCTGAATGAACTTTCAGTGCTTTTTACTGCACAGGGCGACAAACAAATGGCTACTGAGCTGTTGCTGAGCAGCTACATGAATATGCCCAGTGTATTGATTCCCACCGAGCAGTTGATGCGCCAGGATGTGGAGGCTTTTGTAGAAGAAACCTATATCCGCTTTTTATTGAGAAAGCCTACAGCTTATGAAAAAGAATACATGGTCAGCCTGATTGAAGATGATTCGGAAATGACCCCTGAATTGATTTATATGGGATTTGTATTGTCCAATGAGTATCAATTTTATTAAGATATGATTAAGAGAAGAAATTTCATAAAAAAAGCATCAATTGCTACCGCAGGAACGCTAATGTTACCCTATATTTTGCCCAGCGGAAGATTGTTTGCTGCTACCGGAAATCGTCTGGCCAATCATGTGGTGTTTGTGCTTTTTGGCGGAGGAATTCGCAATCAGGAATCGGTAGAGCAGGCTTATCTTGCACACCAGGGATTGCCTACACAGGGCAATGTGATGGAAAATATGCTCAACGGGGCAGCGCCTTCTTCCAACCAGGTTTATACCAGGTGGAATCCTGTGTTGAATACTACACTTTCGCAACAGGGAACTTTATTTCCGGAGTTACGCTACAAATCAGGTCCAACGGGACACTACAATGGACATACCGTAGCCATGACGGGCAACTATACCGAAACCGGCCTGAACCTGAATGTCAATCCACAGTATCCCACACTTTTTGAATATTACAGAAAGCATTCAGATCCTGCAAAAAGCGCTTTGAATGCCTGGTGGCTGTCAGAGGGTTTGGGGCCTTATCCATCTTTGAATTATAGCCGGCATCCGGAATATGGCGCGCAATACGGAGCCAATTACCTGCATGCAGGCACTACCTTCAGCGGGGTCGGGACCAATTTTGCCAATGCAAAATCCTACCAGCCCGATGATGTAGAGCGCATTTATAAAGTGAAATCTTTTTTGGATAAAAACTTTGATAAAAATGCTGCCGGAATTCAGGGTGTTAGCAATAGCTTGGAAGACCGCGAAAAAATCAAAAACTTTATCAATGGTATTTTCGACCAAAGCATTCAGGTTGATTATCCAACGCCTGGCAATTTAAGCAATGGGCTCACAGGTGACCTGATCAATATTATGGCTTCCTGGTTGGTACTGCGGGAATTTGCATCTGAATTGACAGTGATCAATACATTCAATCTGGATATTTGCCACAGCAATTTTTCACAATACCTTAATTTCTTGCACAAAGCAGATTATGGTGTGGGTTGGTTGTGGGATAAAATCCAGTCGCATCCCAAAATGGCCAATGATACCATTATGATTTGTATGCCTGAACATGGCAGAAATCTCGACTCGAACAGTATTTATGATGACAATGGTTTGCGTGCATATGATCATACAAGCGATGAGAACTCCAGAAGACTTTTTGCATTGATAGCCGGTCCTCCCGGAGTGGTCAAACAGAATAATATTGTTGGCAGTACTGCAAATCCAGTTGGAGAAAGCGTAGATATTGTGCCTACTATTGCGCATATTCTCGGTTTTGACAATGCTGTTCCGGGCGGTTTGCTCCAGGGAAGGGTTTTAAATGAAGCATTCTTATGATAAAAAACAGCTTAAAATATGCGATGGCATTTCTACTGCTTTGTGTTTTGACACAATGCGGCAAAGAAGAAGTGGAGCGTATAGAACCCGATGTTGAGGTAAATAATCCCTATGATGCGGTTGATCCCAACTCCGATTTACCGGAAGAGTTGGACTTGGACTCTGCTTCAATTTTAGGATTGCACACTTATATTTTCTCTCTGAAATGTGCCATTCCTGCCTGTCATGATGGAAGTTTTGAACCCGATTTCAGAACCGTGAGCAGCAGTTATAACAGTTTGGTATTGCATCCTGTATTGAAAAATGATGCCCAACAAAGTTTTTCGGTTCGGGTAAACCCTGGCGATAGTACTTCTTCCTGGCTCTATGAGCGCATTACCACTGATGACCCTGTACTGGGGCGAATGCCGCTGTATGATGTGTTGGGGCAAAAAGAAATAAAAACCATTGCCAAATGGATTCAGCAGGGGGCAAAAAATATTGAGGGCAGTGTGCCACAATGGCCTGCCTACAAGACCAATGCTTTTGGTTATTTGGCCTATTTGCCCGATCAGGCAAATTACAGGGTAGATACCATCCGTTATAAGGAGGTGCAAGTTTATCCTTTTTATGTGCCACAGGGTGAAAATCTAAAATTTTATGCCGGCCTCTATAATTTAAGTCCTGAGGGGGATTTTGAAGCCCCGCTAAATCTTACAGAGGCAAAAATGCTTTTTTCTGTAAATGATCCTTATCTTTTTAACAATGCAAGCAGTCTCAATCTTAACTTTTCCTTCACCCCTTTTATGGGGCCCTATTTTTTAAATGAGACGCTTGAGCTGCCCTATTTTTATGACCTGACAATCAACACATCACAGTTTGACAAGGGAGATATTGTTTATTTCAGGATTCAGGCTAAAAATGCGCAACAGAACGGACTTTCTACCATTCCGAGCAAAAATGCCCCCGGGTATTATGCGCCACTTTATTCATTTATAGTTTATTGATGATGTACAGAATCTTTGTGTTTTTTTTGATCCTATTTGTTTTGCAATCCTGCGGGAAAGAGCCCGATGACAATGAAAATCCTAAAGGGGAAATACCCGAAACACCCTATATTGAACTACAGGATTTTAATCCCAAAAGCATTCAGCAGTTTGACTCAGTGGTTTTTACTATTTTTTACCAGGATGGCGATGGCGACCTGGGTTTTCAGTCTGGCGACTCATTGTCTTTGTGGATTACTGATGAGCGTTTTCCGCTGGAACAGGGATTTCATATCCCGCCCCTTTCACCGGTAGATACAGCCATCAGCATTCAGGGTACATTTCAGGTGACCTTGAAAAATGTGATTTTGGAGAATCAATCAGTCTCGGAAGAAAAGGCCACCTTTGCCATAAAAATAAAAGACAGGGCGGGCAACTGGAGCAATGAAGTTAAAAGCGGTGAATTGACGATAAAAAAATAAGCCATGTATTTCTCATTTTTATTGATCAGTATTGTTGTTTTTTTTCAAGCGGAAAACCTTTTTGCCCAGGATGAAAAAGCAGATCAAATGAAAGCAATCGATTATTATTCAGAATTGCCGGCAGCACCTGAAAAATACACGCCCGAAAATGTTGCTGCCAGAATGATTGACGCATTGGGTTTTCGTTATTATTGGGCTACGGAAGGATTGCGGAGTGAAGATATGGATTACCGCCCAACGCCCGAAGCCCGCTCAACTTCCGAAACACTTGAGCATATTTACGAGCTTGTTGTAGTGATTAAAAACACAGCAGAAAAAACACCTACAGACCGGGCTGTTGAATCGCCTGAAATGACTTTTGATGAAATGCGAAACCGGACGCTTCAAAATTTAAAATTGGCAAGTGACCTTTTGAAAGCCAGCCAGGCAGGTAGCCTGGAAGATTTTTCCGTTCAATTCAAAAAAGGGGAGGAGATTACGGAAAAACCCTTTTGGAACCTCATTAATGGGATGCTCACTGATGCCATTGGCCATACCGGGCAGATAGTATCCTTTCGCAGGACTTCGGGCAATCCCGTATTAAAAAAGATCAGTTATTTTTCGGGGGTGGTGCGGGAGTGAGTAAGTTGGGTATGTTATATTTTTATATGTTATTGGAAAGAAACTCAAAACAATTAGCAGAATGGCTAAGGAAGAAGCTATAGCATTATTGAAAAAATATATTGAGGTCTTAAATAAAGAAGGTATTTCCGTTGTAAAAGCTTTTCTATACGGAAGTTATGCAGAAGATACTGCAAATATTGATAGTGACATAGATGTAATGCTTGTATCCAATTTGTACAATGAAAATGATGACAAGATCATAGGTAAAATCTGGAGTTTAACAAGAAAAGTTAATACGAAAATTGAACCGTTTTTAATTGGAGAAAAGTCATTTAATAAAGGTTATTTTTCCCCATTAATAAATGATGTCAAATCAAGAGGAACTCGTGTTTACCCAAATTGATCAAATGTTTTCATTTCACCAAAACCCGCTCAAAAAACCTTTCCCCATTATTTTCAATCAATACAAAATAAGTCCCGGCAGCAAGCTCTGAAAGATCCAATGTGGTATTGCCCGTAAATTGCTCTGCAAGCTGAAGATTTCCGATAATGTCATAAATTTCAATATTTGAAACGGTTTCAAATTTCGATTGGATTTTCAGAAAACCTGAACTGGGGTTCGGGAAAACTCGGATGCCGCTTTGAGCAGAATTAACAGAAGGAATAGAAGTGGTTTTGGGATTGCCAACACTGAAAAAGCGCCAGATTTCCGCACTGGCACTAAAATCCATCGATGTGGTAAATATCGGGTTGGAGGAACCCGGCCAACTGTGCTCGCCATTTTCTACTTTTATCAGTTCCACTGAACTGCCATTTTCTCCATTGGCATAGACAAATCTTTCGCTGGTAGTGCCGTCATTGGGATCAAGGTCGGGAATATTTGATTTTTCAGGTGTTTTGTCACAATTGTTGTGTCTTATCCAATAAGCGATTACAGAGTCAATAGGCAAAATACCCGGACGGCCCAGATATTGAACTACGCTATCTGCTGTTCCATGAATTTGCATCACCGGAATGGGAGCAGATGGATTGCAGGAATTTTCCATTGGGGTAGTCATAGAGCCGGTTACGGAAGCTACTGCTGAAAACTTTTCGCTTTCACAGGCCAGTTTCAGGCTCATAAATCCGCCATTGGACATGCCTGTAGAAAATATTTTATCGGGATCAATACTGTACTGCTCCATTAATGTATCGACCAAAGCCTCCAAAAACCCCAGGTCGTCAATTCCGGAAGTGCCTCCAAAGAGCCCGACTTCCCAAAACGGAGCACCTCCCTGATCTTTTGTTCCATTGGGATGGGCAATGATGAAATTGGCCGTATCGGCAATGGGGCGAAAATCACCAGAGCTCATTTGTAGCCCGGCATTACGAGTATAACCGTGTAAGTTTAAAACAAGCGGCACTGCCTCGCTGCTGTTATAAATTTGAGGCACATAAAGAATGTAATTTCTGTCCAGGTTATCGTGGCGAATGGTATCGTAAATGGTGTTTTGAGCAAAACCCGTAGAAACAACAAACATGAAAACCGGTAAAATCAATTTGGATAAATGCATGACTAATCTATTTTTTGGATGAATTTAAACAATTTTGCATTGTGAAAAACACATTATTAAATAAGTTCCTCCAAAAAACCATTCCGCCCAGGGTAGATTTAAAATTCAAGCGTTTAAAGCCTTTTATCAAAGGCTCAAAAGTTCTCGACATAGGCTGCGGCAATGGTGGTTTTTCCCTGAAACTGATGCAGGAAGGATTTGATGTAACCCCCCTGGACATACAGGACAAATCTGCTTTTGAGCAAATAAAACCCCTTGTTTTTGACGGTAAAAAATTGCCTTTTGCGGACAATACTTTCGATACGGCTTTATTAATCACGGTTTTGCACCACACCACTGCACAAAAAGAACTCATAAGTGAGGCATTGCGGGCAGCCCGGCAGGTTTTGATCATGGAAGATGTGTATGGCAATGCCCTTCAAAAACAAGTAACTTTTTGGATGGACAGCCTGGTGAATTGGGAATGGCAGGGACATCCGCATAGCAATAGATCACACGAGCAGTGGATGGCTTATTTCCAGGAATTTGATTGTAAGGTGGAGTTTGTACAGAGCAAAAGCACAGCATTGTTTTTCAGGCAGAATGTGTATTTGTTGAGTTGACCACGACCACTTAATCCTTCAAGGTTTTGAAAACCTTGAAGGATTAGCTCATTTGCATAGCGAATGCGTGCAAGCTTCTCGAAAAGAATTTTACGTGCCAATTTTGAAAGTTTTGCAGACATAGATTTGAGCTAATCGTTTCAGGTTCAGGTTTTCCCTGCCCTCGCTCCGCTTCTAGCGAGCGAGGATTTGAATTGCCCCCCACAGCTCGTGCAAGATTTGACGCGTATGGCACAGCGCATCAGCCATCTTGTGCGTTTTCAAACATCTAAGTCAACAAAAGTATCGCTGCCCACTTTCGTAGATGGAGATTCTCCCGACTCAAATAAATCGGGACAGAAAGAAAAAATTTGTGGAATGACGGGAGTGTTTTTTTACTGTTTTCCCTTGGAATAACCACTGTCATAAAATATATTGATATATTTACTTGATATAGATTAAACCCAATTGGACTTGAGTAAAGCAGAAGTCATATCACAAAAACAAATTGAAAACAGGATTTTTGTTTTCAGGAATCTTCAGGTTATGATCGACCGAGATCTTGCTGAATTATATCAGGTTGAAACAAAAGTACTGAATCAAGCCGTCAAACGGAATGCTGATCGTTTCCCTGAATCATTTAGGTTTAAGTTGAATAAAAATGAAAAAGAAGAACTGGTCACAATTTGTGACCGGTTTGAAACACTAAAACATTCTACTACAAATCCGTACGTATTTACCGAACAGGGCGTAGCGATGCTATCTGCTATTTTGCGCAGCAAAACAGCCATTCAAGTTAGTATTAAAGTGATAAATGCATTTGTAGAAATGCGAAGAGTGATTGCATCTAATATTGGCCTTTGGAATCGTTTAGATAATCTTGAGCAAAAACAGCTTAAATCCCAACTCCAAACCGATCAAAAATTTGAGCAAGTGTTCAAAGCCCTGGAAAAGAAAGATGATATCCCCACTCAAGGCGTATTTTTTGACGGACAAGTATTTGATGCCTATGAATTGGCCTCTAAAATTATTCGTTCGGCCAAAGAAAACATTGTGCTAATTGATAATTACATAAACGAAAGCACCATTACCCATTTAGCGAAAAAGAAAAAGGGTGTTAAAGTTTTGTTACTCTGCAAAACCCCTTCGACAGGCTCAGGGCAGGCAAGTAAACAATTGACACTAGATATTAAAAAAGCCAACGAACAATACAGCCATTTTGAAGCGAAGACTTTCAATAAAAGCCACGATCGTTTTTTGATTATTGATGGAAAAGAAGTATATCACCTCGGTGCATCGCTCAAGGATTTGGGCAAGAAGTGGTTTGCCTTTTCTAAAATGGAGAAAGCATCTGTGCAAAGTATTATAAACTCAATTTCGGAACTGATATGAAAAACATAGATAAAAAAAGCCTCGAAAAAGCCTACCGATTGTTTGAAACAGGCGATATTGATAAAATAGAAGTGGGTACCACTAAAGGCTTGCAACAAATACACCGGTACCTCTTTGACGACTTATATGATTTTGCCGGAAAAATACGCACCCAAAACATCTCAAAAGGTGGTTTCCGTTTTGCTACGGCTTTATATCTGAAGGAAGCTTTGATAAAAGTGGAGCAAATGCCCGAAAACACCTTTGAAGATATTATTGCCAAATATGTAGAAATGAATATTGCCCACCCATTTTTGGAAGGCAACGGCAGAACAATGCGTATATGGTTAGATATGATTTTGAAAAAAAGATTGAAAAAAGTGGTGAACTGGCAGTATGTGGACAAAACACTCTACTTGCAGGCTATGGAGCGCAGCCCTATAAATGATTTGGAATTGCGCACATTACTCGCTGCCCACTTAACGGACAAAACAGACGACCATAACGTTATATTCAAGGGCATAGAACAATCCTATTATTACGAAGGCTACGAAAAAGATGATGATGGTGAAAGTTAAACCCGGATTGTGCATTGGGACTTTGTTATGAAGTTCCACTTGCGCGCAAGCGCATGATTTTTGCTGTGGTATTGTATGCATTAGTGGACGACTTTAAGTTGTCCGACCACTTTTAAACAGTTTTTACTTAGAAGGTTTTCACTGCTCTCGCTCCGCTTTCCCGACCTTTGATACGGGAAGCGAGAATTTGAATTGCGTACCGCAAAATATTTCAATATACAGCCGGAGGCTGGCCAATTATCCTAAGCTATTTTGACACGGTGCTAAAGCAAATTGTTTCAATTTTCAGGCAACCTTGAATTCATTTTGGTTTAGTTCAACACTGAATTTCACATTTGCTTTTAATGCACCGAACACTTTTAAAATGGTTTCAATAGTTACGTTTTTAGTGTTCCGCTCCAACTTCGATATTTGGGATTTCTGAACACCAATTAATCTGCCCAATTGTTCTTGTGTTAAATGGCGCTCCTTTCTTACCGATTTAACCATACGCCCAAGCACCTCCATCTTTAGGTCAAATTCGTATTTCTCTCGTTCAGGTGTTCCTACTTTTCCTATGTCTCTATCTTTGAGTTCATCAATGGTCATCATTATCATCTTTTTCTATTGGATTTCATTTTTGCAAATTTTATAGGTCAAAATAATCAGCTCTAATTTGAATGGCTTTTTCAATCTCAGCTTTGTCATGATTAATACATATAAAACTATCAAAAAGTTGAATTAAAAGGAAACTTTCACAATTAAAAATCAAGCTCTACTTGAACGGATTTTCAGCAAGGCAAAGCACATGATTTTGCTGTGGTTAGTGCCACTACCCAGTTGAAATTCCATACTACTGTAGGCAAAATGCGTTTAGCCGATGCCCTCGCTCCGCTTCTAGCGAGCGAGAATTTGAATTGCGTCCCGCAAAATATTTCAACCTACAGCCGGAGGCTGACTAACTTAACACTCGCAGAGCCTTTCCCGTATTTCTAATCGGGAACGCAAGCGGTGGCTATGGACGGCTTGATTTAGAATATTTCAATATTCCATTATCTTTATCGTGTAATACTTTGAATTAACTTCCGTAAAGTTATTATAAATAAAATAGCAAATCTATGTTTGAAAATCCAACGGTAATAGCTGCAATTGTAGCAGGGATTGTTTCCTTAATAATCTCGGGTTTTTCTGGAATATATTCACTGGCAAAAAGCCGAAAAAAATTTGAAGAGCTTAGAAAAGAACTACTGGTCAAGGCAAGTGTTTCAAACTTTCTTGAAAAGAAAGAATCATTTTTGGATGAGTATAGAAAATTTGAACATAAATTATATATAATAAAATATGATAATCCGAACGATGGAACTAAAGCCGTTCAATTCATAATTGACTTTTACGCAGCGAACGCAAGAGATTTTTATTTAAGAAATAAAAGTATTTTAGAGACTCGTTATTTAAATGAGCAACTTGAAAGAATTACCACTACAATCAACTCGGGTAATTTAAATAATCCTGAAAACCAATCAGTAAAGAGGGAATTTGGACAAAATATTTTAAGCTTCTTGAGCGAATTAAATAATCAAATATTGAGAATAAACTAAGCACAACAGTAGTTAAGAAAACAAGAAACGGTCGATGGTTTCCGCAAGATTCGTTCTTCGTGGCTACCTTTGTCACAGGTAGACAAGAAAGAGCTTCGAAAAGCCCCACGTTTCTTAGCTGCGACATGTTGTGTGATATTTAAGACAAACGATACACCGAATGAAAGAAATTATTGAAAGCCTAAATCTACCAGCACAAATATTGGGCAAATTGGAAAAGTTTATGTCCAAATTATTGGGACCTTCGATAACTGAATTTGGTGAACTATTTGCTGATAATGTAAGATATAGAAGATTAAAAAATCAAGTAAAAATCTTTAACAAATCAAGAGAGTTACTTGATAAAAATGGTCTTGAGCCGAGAGAATTAAATCTTAAAACTTTAGTGCCTTTAATAGAAAAATCATCAGTCGAAGAAGATGAGAATTTGCAAGATAAATGGGCAAATCTTATAGCAAATATTGCAACAACACCTGAGAGTGGAATAGAACCAAGATTGATAAACACACTTTCTTCTTTATCATCATTGGAAGCCAAAATTTTAGATTTTATCCATGAAGATTTTTATATAAATCGGCAATTGAAATTAGCTAGATTATTAGATAGCAAAAATTTTAAATTTACTGAAGGCGATATAAATGTATCGGATATTCTGATAAGTTTTGATGCTGTAAAAGCAGAGTTTGAGTTAAGTGAAGAATTTACTAAAATATACGTTGACAATTTGGAGTCCCTTGGACTTCTTCGATATGAAGAACCTCAAATTGATATTGAAGACGGCTCAACTTCAGCTGATTTTGATAATGACAAAGTTGACCCAACTGTTGACTTGAATTTAGATTTATCCGCCAACTATATGAGTTCTGATGATTTTCATCTAACAGTATTTGGAAATTATTTTATTAAACAATGCAAACCTGAATAAAACCTGAGCCTTGCCCACATTTCCAGCAAAACAAAACAAAACAAAAGCTTCAACCATTAACAAACTAACCAATCCCCCCTCCAAACAATTATTCCCACCCACAGGCACTGCCTAAATTCTGAATTCCATACATTTGCTGCATCAATACTAATCAAGCTCGATGATAGTAATTCTGCTCGTCATTTTACTTACTGCACTTTGCATTCCGCTATTGCACCGCATATTGGGCAACAAGACGGCTTATCTGCTTGCGCTCTTGCCACTGTCGGCTTTTGGCTGGTTTATGGCACAGTATTTTGGCGGGGTGTTGGACGAGCCACTGCGCAGCTCCCTGGAATGGAACAGCTACTTTAACCTGCGCCTGGATTTTTACTTAGATGGGCTTAGCCTTTTGTTTGCCCTGCTCATTACCGGCATTGGCACATTGATCTATTTCTATGCGGCTTATTATATGAAAGTTACGGAGCATTACAGTCGCTTTTTCATATTCCTTACGGTTTTTATGGCCTCTATGCTGGGCTTGGTCTTGGCCGATAATCTGCTGAGCATAATTGTTTTTTGGGAAATGACCAGCATCACATCCTTTATGCTGATTGGCTACAACCACGAAAAGGAAAGTGCCCGTTATGCAGCATTGCAGGGTTTGCTGGTAACTGCGGCAGGAGGTCTGGCACTGTTGGCTGGCTTGGTTTTGCTGGGCGTGGTTACTGGCGAATACAATATTTCGGAATTGGCGCAGTATCAGGATTCAATTGTCAAGCACAAATTGTATTTGCCCATACTGCTTTGCGTATTGACAGGGGCATTTACCAAATCGGCACAGGTGCCCTTTCATTTTTGGCTGCCTAATGCTATGGCCGCGCCCACGCCCGTTAGTGCTTATTTGCATTCTGCTACTATGGTAAAGGCAGGCGTGTATTTTGTAGCGCGCTTTTTCCCCGTTTTGGGCGACACTTTTGAATGGTCGCTGATTTTGACCACTTTCGGAACATTGACCATGCTCACAGGTGCCATCATGGCTTTCCGCTCCGATGATCTGAAGAAAATCCTGGCTTATTCCACCATCAGTGCATTGGGCATAATGGTGCTTTCTTTTGGCATTGGCACAAAGGCCGCCATTTATGCCGGAATGGCTTATATTTTGGCACATGCCCTATACAAATCCGCCTTGTTTATGCTGGCCGGAATTGTTGACAAACAAAGTGGCACAAGGCTTATTAGCGAATTACCTGTTGATTTATACAAAAAACTGCCTATTGTATTTGCACTCATTTTATTGGCAGCATTGTCCTTGGGCGGAATTTTGCCCTTTTTTGGATTTATAGCCAAGGAAATGTTATTGGAAATGACGCTGTCGGCTCCGGCTCAGTCATTGCTAATTACCATTGCATTATTGCTCACCGGGGCACTGTTTGTAGCGCTATTGTTGATGCTTACGCACAAAACTTTTTTCAAAAAGCAGGGTGCTTCCAGTGAAAATATTAGCAAGGCTTCCTTTTTGCTTTATGCTGCGCCAATGCTGGTTGCGGCCTTGGGCTTGTTTTTCGGATTGTTTCCCAATCTTTTGTCCCATTTGATTTCGGGAGCAGCGCAGAGCCTGGATGGAAATTTGCCAGAAAAACACCTGGCATTGTGGCATGGAATCAATACGGCTTTTCTCCTCAGCTTGCTCTCCATATTATTGGGAGGGGGGCTTTATTTTTTGCAATTAAAATTTAATACCAATAAAAAAATTGCATTCCTAAATGCCATTGCACCTTCTAGAATTTATGACCATGCCGTTTCGGGAATGCTCAGTTTTGCAGATTGGCAGACCAAGACGATTCAAAATGGCCGTTTGCGCTATTATGTAGTGTTCACACTGCTTTCTGTCCTGCTTTTGACAGGTTTTACCTTTTTCTACAAAGCGGGAATTAGGATCAATTATGCTGCAATAGACATTTATGTCTTTGAGGTGGTGCTAGGCGTAATCATTCTGTTGGCACTATTTCTTACCGTTAAGGTCAAATCCAAAATTGGGTCTTTGCTTTCTTTGGGCATTGTTGGCATTGTAATTTCCATTGTGTTTTTAGAGGCAGGCGCGCCTGATTTGGCCATCACCTTTTTCTTGATAGATGCGCTCACCATCACTTTGTTTGTCTTGATTTTGCACACCTTGCCAGTAAATGTCATTCAAAAATCGAGTTTTATAAAAATCAGGGACATGTTCATTTCATTGGGAGTGGGTGCATTGGTTACCTTTATTTTGCTGGCCATCACTTATAATCCATTGGATTCTAAATTGAAGGATTTTTATGCCGAAAACAGTTATACATTGGCAAAAGGAAAAAATATTGTAAATGTGATTCTGGTAGATTTCAGGTCCATAGATACTTTTGGTGAAATAACGGTATTGGCCATTGCGGCATTGGGTGTATTTGCCATTGTGAATTTTTCCAAAAAACCAAAAAAACAAAGCGCGTGAACTCATTTATTCTTACGGCAACTGCAAGATGGATTGTTCCGGTAATGTGCCTGTTCTCGATTTATTTGTTGTTTCGGGGACACAATTTACCGGGCGGTGGATTCGTGGGCGGATTGACTGCCGGAGCGGCCATTGTGCTGTATGCCTTTGCCCGGGGAGTCGATTATGTCAATAATAGATTGCACCTGAATCCCTTTGCTATCACTGCATCGGGATTGTTGATTGCTTTTGCCAGTGGAATGATTGCAGTTTTTAAAGGTGAAATATTTTTGAAAGGTATTTGGCTGGATTGGGAAATTCCCTTCATCCCCAAGCTCGGTACGCCTTTTCTATTTGATATTGGGGTTTATGTAGTGGTATTGGGCATCGTGCTCTTGATTATTTTTCCAAATATTGAAAACGATTGAAAGATGGAATTTCTATTGTCCATATTGGTGGGATTGTTATTTGCAGCGGCTGTGTATATGCTCTTGCATCGAGATTTTGTGAAATTGATTATTGGCATTGTGCTCATGGGCAATGCTACGGCCATGTTCATTTTTGTGGCAGGGCGCGTGGTAAGGGACAAAGCGGCTTTTATCAATGAAAACGGTTTATTGCCCAATACCGAATTTGCAGATCCCGTTCCTCAGGCATTGATTTTAACGGCCTTGGTGATTGGTTTCGGCATTCAGGCATTTGCGCTCGTGCTTTTCAAAAAAGTATATGACATGCCGGATATTGACCAAATAGATGACTTGAAAAGATAATCGATGCACATTCAAGCTGCCCTTTTATTGCCCATACTCCTTCCGTTTTTAACGGCAGTGCTCTGTTTGTTTTTGCGCAAAAATACAAGGGCGCAGCATGTGGTTTCCCTTATTGGTAGCTTGTCATTAGTAGCTGCTGCTGTTTTTCTAATAGATCAAACGGAAACGCACGAAATAATCGTCTTGAATATTGCGGGCTGGGAATTGCCCTATGGCATCGCCCTGGTTTCTGATATGTTGGCCGCACTGATGGTGGGCATTTCTGCTTTTGTGGGTTTGATGGCAAATATTTATTCCTTTCAAAATATAGATGAAAGGCGCAAGGAATTTGGGTTTTTTACCTTTTTCCATTTTTTGCTAATGGGAGTGAACGGAGCATTTATTGCCGGGGATATTTTCAATTTGTATGTGTGGTTTGAGGTCATGTTGATCGCCTCCTTTGTATTGTTGGCGTTGGGAAATGGCAAGCAACAATTGATCGGGAGCGTAAAATATATGCTGCTCAGTTTCATTGCCTCTTCATTTTTGTTGATAGGCGTGGCCATGGTGTATGGGCTCACGGGCAGTTTGAATATGGCGGACGTGGCATTGTATTTTAGGGAAAACAGCAGCGATCCTCTGATTACCGTTGCGGCCATGCTGTTTTTGCTGCCATTTGCCATTAAGTCGGCCATGTTCCCCGTGTATTTCTGGTTGCCCGCTTCATACCCCACTCCGCCCATTGCTGTTTCTGCAATTTTTGCCGGATTGCTCACCAAAGTTGGTGTTTATACTTTACTGCGTTTTTTCACGCTTATTTTTGTGCAGGACATTGATTATACCCATACTATTTTGCTGGTAGCTGCATTGCTAACCATGCTGAGCGGTGTTTTGGGCGCGGTTTCTATGGGGAGTATGCGCAAGATTCTGTCTTTTCATATCATCAGCCAAATTGGCTACATGGTTTTGGGCATTGCGCTGTTTACGCCCTTTGCCATTGCGGGCACGGTGTTTTACATCATCCACCACATCATAGTGAAAACCAATTTATTTTTGATTGCGGGTGTGGTTGAAAAAATCAAGGGCAGTTCTGTTTTGGACGAAATTGGTGGGCTTTACAGACATTTTCCACTGCTCTCTTTATTGTTTTTGATTCCTGCATTTTCCCTTGCCGGCTTGCCGCCCTTGTCTGGATTTTGGGCTAAATTTATTTTAATAAAAGCGGGTTTTGAAACAGAGGCTTATTTTGCCGTTGCCATTGCTTTGATAACCGGGATTTTAACGCTTTATTCCATGACGAAAATCTGGAACAATGCCTTTTGGAAAAAAGATCCGGGTGAAACAGCGGTAGATCGGGTTGGGGGAGAAGCGGCTTTGTTCAAGACCTATTGGCCGATGTTGCTGCCCATTGTAATTATGGCTGCTGCAACTTTGTTTATTGGATTTCACTCTGCACCATTGATGAAATATGCCATGATTGCAGCAGAACAATTGATGAATCAAAGTTTATATATTGAAATGGTATTATCGAAATAAAAATGGAACACTGATGACGCTGATTGTTATGATAATCGCAGAAAAAATCACAATGCATTATAAGTATCTGCGTAATCCCTGCCTTTGCCGACAGGCAGGTGCGTTCCAAATAAAATGAGATGAAAATATTTTTTGCACATATAGCCATTACGATTCTACTCAGTTTGCTGCTTCACGAACAGATTGCAGGGCAGTATTCTGGTATTGTGGAGTTTTGCTTTTACCTGGGAATATTGTTTTTGCTTTGGCTGAGCAGTGTGCTATACAGCCGCAAATATTTCAGGCAGTTTTTCAATTCCATTTTGTTGTTTTTCTATTTTACAAAAGAATTGATCTTGTCCAATTTGGAAATTATCTATTATGTCATTACACCCGGATTACAGTTTGAATCGGCTGTTTTGGCACTGCCGCTGGATTTGAAAAGCGATTTGGAAATTGCGCTGCTGGCGAATTTGATAACATTAACTCCGGGCACGCTTACGCTGGACATCAGTCCCGATAAAAAGTTTTTGTATTTCCACACCATCAATGTACCAAAAGGGGATATTGAAGCTGCTAAGTGGGAAATCAAGAATGGATTTGAAAAACGAATATTGGCAATTACGAGATGACTTATTTTCAAATACTTTTACTGGTAGCCCTTTTGGCTTTGATCGTAGCGTTTTTCATTACGATGGTGCGCTTCATCATTGGTCCTTCTTTTATTGACAGGGTGGTTACTTTTGATTTGATGACGGCCAATTTGATCGGGGTCATTGGCATCTACGCCATGATTACGGACAGTCCCATGTTTTTGGATATAGCGGTGGTACTGGCATTGATCGGTTTTTTTGCCATAGTTGCTTTTTCATATTATATCAGATACAGGAGGAAAGATGATTAGCGAAATAATTTGTTTGGTATTGGTTTACCTAGGTGTTTTTTTGATGTTTATGGCATCGCTGGGTCTGTTTCGTTTGCCGGATATTTACACGCGCATGTCGGCTGTTACCAAGGCCGTTACCTTTAAGATCGGATTGATTATGCTGGGTTGTTGTATTTATTTCAATACCCTTCCAGTGGTCATCAATGCCGTTTTGGTAGTTTTCTTTTTGTTGCTCACTACGCCCGTTTCTTCCCATTTGATTGGCAGGGAAGCATATCTTCTGAAAATGCCGCTTTGGAAAAAGACCATTAAGGATGAGTACAAGGAAGAGGTGGAGAAGGAGGAAAAGGCGGAGGAAGAAAAGCGGAGTAAGTCTAAGTAATGATTTTTTTGGTTTGTAGCCATTCACACTATGACTCCGAGCCATAGTATGAATTCATTTAACAGCTTGAGGCTGACCAAATTAATACTTGTGGGGTGCTAGCGGGGGCTAAGATAGTGTCTTATAAAACCAACCAGTTTCTTCCCTTCGCTTTGCTACGGTATAAATGATAGTTTCAATTAAATTATTTTTGATTTTGAAATAAATCAACATAATCTTTGAATAAATACACTTTCCCTCTTTGCGCTCCGGTAATTTCCTTTATTATTTTACTTTTCTCAAGTTCGGCAATCACTTTATAGGCACTAACATTTGTTTTGTCTATTATTTCTGTCGCTTTGGCTACATCAATAATTGGGTGTGAGTAGAGGTATTGAATTATTTTAAATCCGTCAGATGCCCTGCTTCCAAATGATTTCAATTGGTTTTCAATATTTTTCTGCAATTGCAGAATACCATTAAATGTATCGATGCCCTGCTTGGCAGTTTCAATAATACCGGTTAAAAAGAATTTTAGCCATTGGTTTATGTCATTACTTTTACGAACGTGCATTAGATTGTCATAATACAATTGACGGTGTCGCTCAAAAAAATCGGAAAGATATAATATAGGTTGTTTTAGTATTCCTTTGCTGACAAGGTAAAGCGTGTTAATCAATCGGCCAATACGCCCATTTCCATCCAAAAAAGGGTGAATGGTTTCAAACTGATAATGCATAATAGCAATCTTAATCAAATCAGGCAATTGTGTGTTTAAATTGTGAGCAAACTTCTCCAGATCGCTCATCAGGTCGTGAATTTGTGAATGGGGGGGAGGTATAAATATGGCATCGTTCAAGGTAGCTCCTCCAATCCAGTTTTGACTGCTCCTGAACTCACCTGGCATTTTATGGACTCCACGCACACCCTGCATCAATACTTTGTGTGTTTGACGGATTAAGCGACTTGAAAAGGGCAGTCGATGCAGTAACAATATGGCTTCGTTCATTGCAGCTATGTAATTTTGCACCTCCTGCCAGTCATCCCTGTATTCCTGTTGGATGTTTTTTTCTTTCATAAAAGCCTCTTCCATTTTCGTCTGTGTACCTTCAATGCGAGAGGATTGTGTCGCTTCTTTGGCTATGTGCATACTTATGTACAGATCAATATTTACATACTCGGAATACATGTCCAACCTCCCCAATTGTCGATCAGCTTGGCTCAATAGCTGAATTACTTCCATATCGCTAAGTTCCCACTTTCGATTGATTTTCTCTGGAATAAAAGCTTTGTAATATCCCTGATTGATGTAAGTACCAGATATAAAGTTTTTCATGATTTGCTTAACTAATTTTTGTCTAAGTTAAGAAAAATTCAAAAAACTTAACTAAGGATATTCGCTAATTAAGATTTTGGCCAAAATCTTAATTAATGGATTGCGCTATTAAAGTTTTAATAAAGTTGATGCATGCCCTGCTTCAAAATTTTTACCAACAAAGGCACAAGCGGGTTTTGCTCATTGCCTGCTCCTCATTGCGCCAGCATTGGGGATAGTGGCAATTTCCTTAAACCAACCAGATTCTTCATTCCACTTTGTTACGGTCTGATGACAGTTTCAATTTAACTTTTCATAAAAAAAAGTAACCCCCTACTATTCTTACAGATTCACAACATTCCATTATCTTTGAAAAACACCAAATTCACCACAAAATGTACCTTTTTTTCGATACCGAAACCACTGGGTTGCCCAGAAGCTGGAAAGCACCTGTTAGCGATTTGAACAACTGGCCACGGCTCGTGCAATTGGCTTTTCTGTTGTATGACGATGCGGGCAATAAAATCGAGGGCGGTGACTATATCATCAGACCCGATGGGTTTACAATACCCAATGATGCGGCACGGGTACATGGAATTACAACCGAAAGAGCGTTGGATGAAGGCGTTGAAATTCAAGGTGTTTTGGAAGAATTTCATGACTTTATTGATGAGTCAAAATTTTTGGTGGCGCACAATATCAGCTTTGACGAGAAAATTATGGGCTCGGAATTTTTGAGGCACCAAATGGAGGACATCACTGCCAAAAAACCAAAAATCTGCACCATGCACAAAAGCACAGACTTTTGCCGCATTCCCGGTCGTTATGGGTTCAAATGGCCCAAACTTTCAGAATTGCACTACAAACTTTTTGGAAGTGATTTTGAGGAAGCCCACAATGCCGCTGCCGATATCAATGCCACTGCAAAATGTTTCTGGGAATTGAAAAGGCTTGGAAAAATATAATCATTTGTTAGATTTGTATTTCGCTAAAAATTAATTAGTATGAAAGACTCAGTAGCAAACCAAAAATCATGGACACAGTGGTTTGAAATTCCGGTCTTGGATTTTGAACGTGCCAAAAATTTCTATGAAACAGTTTTTGATACCGAAATTCACGCTATGGATCTGGGCGAACTCAAAATGGGTGTTTTTCCGCACAAGGATGTAGGCTGTGCGCTTTGCCAACATCCTGATTTTTACAAACCGGGGCAAAATGGGCCGTTGGTGTACATGAGTGCCGAACCCGATTTACAGGTCTTTCAGGATCGAGTTGAAGCTGCCGGGGGTTCGGTTCAGGTACCTAAAAAGCAAATTTCTCCAGAACACGGCTACATGTGTGTGTTCACCGATTCCGAAGGCAATAGGCTGGCTTTGCATTCGATGAGCTAAAACTCATTTCATATAATTTATTATACTAACCCCATGTTGTTCATGTATCATGGGTATTCTGTGTGTTTTTGAGTTTACATACTTTTAAAGAGGCAACGAGATGCCTGATTTTGAAGTGGTTCCTCGCTGTTGTGCCTACTGCAAGGAGAAGGAATTTTCTAATGTACACCCCTGTCTTAAAAAATAATAATCTACAATATTTTGTTTGATGGTGTGGAATTTTATATTTTAGGTATAAATCTAATTACTCCACACTTCAAACAACACTTATATGAAAGCCAGGTATTTTTCAATTTCAAATTATGTGGATTCAAGTGCGAAATTATCCGTAATTGATCTGTCAAGGTTCTTAAAGAAAGTTTTTTTACTGGTACTTATAATAAATTTGATAATATCAGGGCAAACAAAAGCAGCTACATTAGTAGTGAGCAATACCAATAGTACCGGAGCAGGTTCTTTTATAGGGCAGGTAGCTTGTGATAACACATGGCAAACGGGTTCATACTCCTCTTGTTCAGTAAAGTGTGGCGGAGGCGTTCAAGCCCGTCAGGTACAGTGTGTTGATTGCGATGGAAATGTGGTGTCTGATGCGGAGTGCAATGACCCTAAACCAGCCGAAACACAGGCTTGTAATACTGAACCTTGCTGTGAAAATTCTTGGCTGACAGGTGCCTTTTCTGAATGTTCCGAACAATGTGGCGGAGGCGTTCAAACCCGTCAGGTACAATGTGTTGATTGCGATGGAAATGTGGTGTCTGATGCGGAGTGCAATGACCCTAAAC
>JBBDNB010000002.1 GCA_040877935.1 Chitinophagales bacterium | reverse complement strand
TATGCCGGGTGGTGTGGGGGGACAGCGGTGAAAGCCGCTTCCTACCCGATTAAAATGCGGCCCCAAAAACAAACCTCGACCCCAGCGGGGTCGTACTCCTCACATGCCGATCAGATATGCAAGCCACATTCATTCTTGGCCAGGCCTACCCAGCGGCCTTCCCGTCCAGCTCCTTTGATGGTGCAGTGCTTACAACCAATGGAATCATAACCCTCTTTTACAAGTGGATGAAAAACCAACTTGTGTTCCTTGATATAGGCATTACGTTGCTCTGAAGTGATATCAATAATAGGGTAGAAGCGCAGGATTCCATTTTTAAACTCAAAAACCCTGAGGCCTTTGCGGTGCTCATTTTGTGAACGCATCAGCCCAGAAGCCCAAACATTGTACTGTTCTGTGATAGCTTTCAGTGGTTCCACCTTATTGATCGAGCAGCAGTAATCGGGATTTTTCTTCCAGGTTTCATCCTTTTGGGTAAATTCATTCAGCCATTTTTCGGGCTTGAGATCGATGACCCTGAGATTGTACTTATCAGTCAGAAGCTTTTTATATTCCAGGGTTTCCGGAAAGTGATAAGTAGTATCTATAAAATGGATTTTCTGCGCACTGTTGGTGGCAGTGCTGAACAAATGCAGAAAAAAGGCCGAATTGGCAGCAAAGGAAGAAGTCAACAATACATCATCCATATTGAAATCCTTGTACAGCTCCTTGATTCGCTCTATAGCAGTCAGCGGCTCGTATTTTTTGTTAAGCGCCTCCAGGTCGATATTCTTAATTCTTTTCGATAAGTCCGGCTGTGATTTCATTGAGTCTTTTTACTTTGTGATTAAAATCTCCTTTCAACTGATCGCGTATGCTTTTCAGTTGATTAATAATTTCCGGCAATTCATCCGGTAGTATTTCTTCCAACACCATCCTGAATCGCTTGGCAAATGTCGGTGACTTGCCGTTGGTCGATATGGCTATTTTTAAATCCCCCTTGGTGACTACGGAACCAAGGTAAAAGTCGCAAAGGTGGGGAGTATCTGCCACATTTACCAATGTCTTTTCAACTTTTGCTACTTCCCACAGTCTTTTATTCAGTACAGCATCATCGGTACCTACCAGAATCAAATCCCTGTTTTTCAGGTCTTTGTCCTCAATTTTTCGCTGAATAAGCTTTACATTTCCATACTTTTCAGCAAGCGCTCTTATTTCTGCTTTTATCTGCGGGGCAATGAGCGTAGCTTGCGCAGCAGAACTGTTTTTCAGCAAAAAATGCAGTTTTTCCTCTGCCACATTGCCGCCCCCCACAATCAGCAAATTAAGCTGGTGGATCTTGGTGAAAATCGGGAAAAGCTGGTTTTGAGAATCAGTCATGTTTTTTTGAATTAAAGCGTTCTAAAACAGCTGCTTTTTCTTTTTGTTCCAAATTGGAATAAAGCTCCACCACCGGACCGATGATAATCACGGCAGGAGTGCCAATGCGTTTTTCCCGTACTTTTTTTACAATATCACTGATTCTCCCAATGGCGGTTTTTTCTTCTGAAGTAGAACCATTCTGAATCACGGTAACCGGCATGTCCTGTTTGCCCTGCGCTTCAAATATTTGTGCAATTCTTTTCAGCTTGTTCAACCCCATGAGCACAACCACCGTAGCATTGGACTGTGCGGCCAGCAAAAGGTCAGAGCTGAGATCGAGGTTACTTTTAGTTCCGGTGATCACCCAGAAGCTATCGCTTACACCACGAGAGGTGAGAGGGATATTGTTCAGTCCGGCCAGTGAGGTACTGCTGGAGATTCCGGGCACAAAACGCACTTCCATACCCGCTTCTTTCGCCAGTTCCAGCTCTTCAAAGCCCCTGCCGAAAATAAAGGGGTCTCCGCCTTTCAGACGTACTACATTCTGAAACATCTTGCCGTATTTCAGGATAGCAGAATTGATATCTTCCTGCTTGTGACAGGCCTTTCCGGCTCTTTTGCCCACAAAAACCTTCAGGCAGTTTTGCGAAGCGTATTCCAAAAGTGATTCATCTACCAATGCATCATAAAGTATGACATCTGCAATTTTCAGGGCATTGATGGCCTTTAGCGTGATCAATTCGGGATCACCCGGGCCTGCACCTACCAATGTGAGTATTGAATTCATAAGCCTATGCTTTGTAGTAGTTTTTAATAATGGCTTTGTTTTCCTCAGCCTTGTTCTGATCTATTTGTTCTTGTCTGAATAATTTTGCTTTATTCAGAAAATCAATGGATTGTGAATAGTAATCTAAAGCAAGACTTTCAGTTGGTTCATTTTCCTTGATTTGTAAAACCACCTTGCTGAAAGCGGGATTTACAGGCAGTAATCCGGTTTCGTGAAATTTCTCATCAAAGTCGGCAATGATATTGGCCTGTGTATTGCATTGGTGATCTACACTGAGCAGCAGCGCCTTGGCAGCTATTACAAATGCGCTGTAGCTGTTGTAAATGGCATCTGCCCAGGCTTTTTCTTTATGGCCTTCTTTTGCGGCTTCCAGTTTCTCCTCTGATTCTTTGATTACGGTGCCTATTACATCCAGTGTGATTCCGGCACATTCGCCCACACCAATTTCGGGCTCAAATTGCTCCTGGTGTCCCCAGTCGATATAATCGTTCTGATTCAGGGAATCAATGTCAGCAAAGGGCTTGAGCAAATGGTAAAAATATTTTTTGTCCTGCCTTCTGTAATAAGCATTGAAATATTCGCCTTCGGTTTTGTTGGCTTCATAATCGTTCAAAATGCTTTCTACCGCTGTGGGAATCTTTTTGGTGGGCAGTTTGATTACCTTATCGGCAATATACGAGCGGCCATCTGGATCAACGCCCCCGCCAAGCACCACCTGCATAGCGGGTACTACCAGGCCTTTTTCCTTGTTTTTTATCGAGCTGCCGTGAAAACCAATTTGCGCAATCATGTGCTGTCCGCAGGAATTCATACATCCGCTGATCTTGATTTTGATATTGCGTTCGTCAATCAAATCGGGGAATTCCGTTTGCAGCATATCTTCCAGCACGCGCGTGAGCTCTGTACTATTGGTTACTGCCAGGTTGCAGGTATCGGAACCCGGGCAGGCCGTAATGTCGTGCAGGCTGTCAAAACCGGGAGCAGCGAGCCCCAGTGTTTCCAGGCGATTGAAAAAATAGGGCAGGCTTTCGGATTTCACATATTTGATCAGCAGCCCCTGGTTAATGGTGATGCGCAGATCGGGAGCAGCATATTTGCCAATATATTCTACCAGCTTTTTCGCGCGCTTGCTGTCGATATCCCCATTTTGTATTTTTAGGTAAATGCCATAAAAACCTTCTTGCTTTTGCTCAAATACATTGGTGCGTTTCCATTTTTCAAAATCCGCTGTATCATTTGGCAATTCATGAGGAGCCGTTTCAATATTATTGGCCACCCATGCCTCATCAGTATGTCTGTCGATTTTATAGGCAGGGTAGGGAAGCGCCTTTTTTTCTTCCTCCACCAGTTCCATAAATGCTTCCACCCCAATTTTCTTGATGAGAAATTTCATGCGGGCTTTGTTGCGGCTGGCGCGTTCTCCATGACGGTCGAATACCCGGACTACCGCTTCCGAAAAGGGAATGAGCTGATCTTCTGGTAAAAAATCATATATGTTATGCGCGTTGATGGCCTGTGCACCCAAACCTCCGCCCAGGAATACTTTGAAGCCCCTAAGGGTTTCACCATTTTTGGTTTGTACCTGTGGAATAAAGCCCAGGTCGTGTAAAAAGGTGAGGGCGGAATCTTCCTGTTCGCTGGAAGAAAAGGCCACTTTGAATTTGCGTCCCATATCCTGGCAAATAGGATTGCGCAGGAAATAATAGGCAAAAGCATGGGCATAGGGCGTCACATCAAAAGCCTCATGCGGGTCGATACCGGCTTTGTCAGATGCCGTGACATTGCGGATGGTATTGCCACAGGCTTCGCGCAGTGTGACGTTCATGCTTTCCAGATCGGCCCAGAGCTGAGGCGCATCGTTTACTTTTACATAATGCAGTTGAATGTCCTGGCGGGTAGTGAGGTGCAGGTTGCCAGTAGCATAGCGATCGGAAATATCCGCAATGCCTTTGAGCTGCTGTGGCGTGACCTTGCCGTAGGGGAGTTTGATGCGGATCATTTGTACTCCTGTCTGGCGCTGGCCATAAACACCGCGTGTGAGGCGGAAATGCTTGAATTTGTCCTCGGGTATCAGGCCGCTTTGAAAATCGCTGATCTTCCTTTTGAGCTCTAAAATATCGCGTTGAGCAATTGGGCTGATGTTGGGTCTTAAATTCATAGTTAATTTTTTATTCTAAAATTTTATATGTATTGCTTATTTCCATTTTTTATTAAAAAAGCCTTCCGGGTTAAGGGAAGGCTTTAGATTGTCCTATATATTCAATGCAAACAATCATCCTTCCCGAATGGGCACACAACAGCAACAGCATGTACAACAGCATGGGCTGAAGCTGGTATTGTTGTTGGAATGATTGTAATTATTGATTTTCATTTTGATTTGGTCTTAAATTAAAAAACCCTTCACAATGGAAGGGCTAAATATAGTTTTATCAATGAACCCTTCTGATTAAAATACAGCACAGCAGCAACAAATAATATTGCAGCAGGTATTTTTTACAGAAGTAATTGTTGAATTGCTTTTCATAATTATCGGCTAATGTAAATCAAATTTCTGAAAAGCAAAACCCCTTGATGAAAATATTTTTAAAGAGCAGTATTATAGACAGGGGAGTTTTGGATTTTTTCTATTTAACATAATATCAATTATGGGACATAATCTCATAATTTGACATTATGTCTAAATAGCTGAAGTTATCAGAAATTCAGGAGATTAATTAGGGTGAAATACTAAATATTGTTTATTTTTTTGCTGACCTGCCCACACACTCAGGCAGCAAATACTAACATCTCGCTTTCGGTTGTTGGTTTAGGATTTTAAGACCTTCTTCTTTTAGGCCTTCAATATGAAATTTTACAGCTTCATAAATACTTTGCTCAACAACTTTCTTTGTCTTGGCACTTGCAATGCAACCAGGCAAATCCGGTACATAAGCACTGTAACCGGTTTTCGTTTTTTCTATAATGACTAAATACTTGAGCATATCAGGGTTTATCTATTTGTGCTTGTTTTAACCGCTAAGCTGCAAAGGCTAAGCTATATTAACATAATGCAGACCATTATGGGGTGAAAGTACTAAGAGAATAAAACAGGAGCTTATTCATTCTCAAGTAAAGTTGTGTTTGATTAAACTATCAAACATTAATCAACATCCTTTTTTCGAAAAATAATAAAGTTAGCTGTACCTAATGCTGAACTACTCTTAACTTCATATCCTTTATTAATCATTTTATTTAAAAAAGAAGTAATTTTTAATTGATTTTGAGTAAAGCTTTCATCAATATTTTCTTGCTTTCTTTTCAAAAGTTTTATGTTGGTGTAGCTGTTATATATTCTTCTATTGAGCTTGAGCTGTAAGTCTTTTCTTCTGTACATAGTATAAAAATATGCTATAACCAATGTTTTAGTGCCTTTTTACATAGAACAACTTTCCACAATTTTCTCTTAAATATTTTTTTGGTTTGGTAGAATTAATATTATGTTTATAATAAATATGCAACTATGTAAAATCATAATCATCATGCTTATTTATAATCTCTTTTACTCTATTGAAAATTTTTTGTTTAGAAAGTTGATTTTTAATTAAAAATACGAGTAATGAAAGAAAAAGAATCAATAAAATCCCATAAATGAATATTGATAAGAAATCTAGATCTTTTTTTACAATTTTAAAATTACCAGTAAACTTAGGCTGCTTTGATATATTACTGTTTCCAATAAATAAAATTTTACCATTGCTATCTACTAATTCAATTTCATCTTTGTTTATATCATCAATCGAGGCATAGAAAGTCTTAGAATCTTTCATTATTTCATAATTAATGACATACCCAGGGTAGAAAAATGAACTAAACAAACTAGATGCTATTACGAACACCAATATTGAAAAAAGAACAACTATAAATATGAAATCGGATTTACTCTTTGGTTTTGATGGTAATTCTACTTTATCTATAGACTTTAAATTAGTTATTCTTTGAGATAAGTTAATGCCTCTGGATAAATTATCAGTTATGTTTGAAGCAACTAATTGATTTTTATTTTCAGAAGTATCTCTAGGCTTATATTCAATTATTGAATCAAAAGTGAAAAATTCATTTTCCTTTAATATATCCCAAGAGAATTGTAATTCATTTACTTTCTCTGTTAAATCAACATTTACATTTTCTGACTTATCAACTAACATTACTTTTTTCCACTCATAACCTTTTGGTAATATTATTGACAATGGTTTATACATTAACTTATCATCAATATCAATATTTCCAGAGTTAAAGAATGTACCTTTGTAAGTGATTAAATTTTCATCTACTGTTTTTCCTTTATATTTAATTTCAAGTTCATCTAAATCTTTAACTACAGATTTGAATAATGAAATACAACTGTTTTCAAAATACCACAAACTTGTTTTTGCTCTGTACTTTAATGTGTATCTAATACCGAAGTAACCAACAATAAAAGTTGCGATTACTCCTAAAACCGCATAAACTAAATTCAAATCAATATCCATTTATTATATTATTTCAGGTCTTCTATCATGAAACTATATGAAAGATCCAAAACCTCTCATTAAATAGCATCGTTCATTTTTATTATTGATTAGATCAAATATCTTCAACCAAGTAAATAAGGTACAAGAAAATCATCTAAAACTAAGTGGGTTTAGTTATGTGAATCCTAAATATTTTCATTATTCTGATCATACCACCAAAAATTTGTACAAGAGTTTTTTAGCATTCCATGTTCACCATTGTTAATGATAATTATTTTTCGGCTTACTGCCTCTGGTGAGAGATTATGAATGAAATTTTTATTGAAGAATGGTTTATGATTGGCAATTAATATTGACTCAGGTATTTCAAGTGTTCCAAAACTTTGGTCTTTAATTTCTCCTACTGCAAAATTTACATTATTGGCATTTCTCCAAAATGACTTTTCATGTTGCGTAAATCTTTGTTCAAAAGTCTGATCAGTTTTCCCAATATAAGCCAGAACATCTCTTCCATAGATATGTGAGTCGCAATAAATTTGATACAATACATTCTTGTTATGAATCAATTCAAAATTGTCAGGATTCCATTTTTTCTTATGTTTCCAATCAATAACTATTTCCAAGTATTCAGTCATGTTTTCTGTTTTAATAAACTGTATTTTTCCTCTTCACAACTTTAATCTCCTCCGCTGTCAGCCCATACAATTTATAGACCATTTGATCGATTTCAACCTCTACCCTATTGATTTCTGATTTCAATTCCGGAGCTTTTTGTTTTTCACTGATGTATTCTATAAACCTGGACGACAAGGGGTTAAAACCCCTTGTTAAAATCTTTGTTTACCTATATTTCCACAACTTTAATCTCTTCCTCTGTCAGCCCATACAGCTTATAGACCATTTGATTAATTTCCTCCTCTACCCTATTGATTTCGGATTTCAATTCCCGGGCTTTTTGTTTTTGCTCGTTGAAGTATTGCATCCATTCGGCTTCTTCGGTTAAGGACAAGGGGACATGTCCCCTTGTTGAAGTAGCTGTAGCTGCTGCCGCTTTTTTACGGAGTTTTTCTACTTCTTTTATAAATTCCCCAAACTCCAGCTCATGCCAGTTTTGGAGTTTTTTGGTGGGTTTTTCTATATCAAATTTGGATTGGAAAAGCATCAAAAATTTGCTGCTTAATTCATGCAACTCAGTGTTCTTTTGCAAAAGAATTTTTGCTTTATCGCCCAGCTCCATTCCTCTTGATGCAATTGCATCGGGTATAGGGAATGCCCCCAAATTATCCAGACTAATTTTAGCAAATACTTTTCCCTTAATATCGTGCAGCAATCGGTAAAATTTTGTTGCGGGTCGTGAGTTTAGCACTGCTAATAAAGGCTCTAATTCAAAACCTTTCTCTTTTTCATAGATTCCGTGTACAAGCGTGTCAAAGTAATAATTTTTGTTATCCAAACAGCCAATTAAAGAGTCACCAGTTTTTCGAACAACAATCTTTTTATTTTCAAACAAATCCGGTGATCGCAGGGCAAAATCAATTCGGTTTTGTTTGTTCATACCCTGTTTGGATTTTAAATCGTCAAGGCTAATTTTCTCGTCTATATTATTGTCATAATTAACGTATTCGCCTCCCCAGACAATATTGTATCGAGATATTTCTTTACCCCATATTATTGGCTTATGTAGAGCGGTTTTCTTGTTGTCAGAAATTAAAATGTGCTTGATATTTCCGGGATTCAAGCCGTTTTTTAATCTGTAGTATCTTCTAATCGGATTGAGGGCATGCAGTTTCTTTAATATTGATTGCGAATCGGAAGAAACAACAGAAATTTCGCAATTGGGAACACTTAAAAAGAAGTCTTGCGGTACATTATTTTCAATAACACCAAATCCGGTAACAAAATTTTGAATCTTATCAGCAACAGCTAAACGAACTATGTTCTTAGGTTCAGGTTTATTTTTTATCGTAAACTGCAACAATAAACTGCTACCTAGTGTCTGGTCGAGACCTCCAATCACTATACTATCATTGGATTTCTGTTAATAA